>JAFAEU010000143.1 GCA_023423855.1 Pseudomonadota bacterium
TCCCCGCCCTGCTGGTCCTGCTGCTCCTGCCGTCCTGCCGCGGCGGCCAGGCCGATGCCATGTCCGCGGCCGGGGCCAGGGACGCGACCGTAGCCGCGCCGGTCGGCGCAGTCGCCAGCGGCGCGTATCCCGACCTGTTCGCGGAGGCCGGCTACGGCGCCGACGAGGTCCAGGCCAGGGTCGATGCCGCCTTCGAGCAACTATTCCACGGCGACCCGGAGCAGCAGGCGCTGTACCACGAGACCGGCCGCAACGAGCACGGTCCGCTCGCCTACATCCACGACGTCCACAACGACGACGTGCGCTCGGAGGGCATGTCCTACGGGATGATGATCGCGGTGCAACTGGACCGGAAACGCGAGTTCGACGCGATCTGGAACTGGGCGAAAACGCACATGTACCACGACGACCCGGCGCATCCGGCCCACGGCTACTTCGCCTGGTCGGTGCGGACGGACGGCACCGCGATCGACGAGATGCCGGCCCCCGACGGCGAGGAGTACTTCATCACCGCGCTCTACTTCGCCTCGGCGCGCTGGGGCGACGGCGACGGCATCCACCGCTACCGCGCGCAGGCCGACCGCCTGCTCGCCGACGTGCTGCACCGGCAGGAGATCACCGGCGCGACCAACCGCGGCACCATGACCGCGGTCAACCTGTTCGACCGCGACGCGAAGATGGTCCGCTTCACCCCGGACGTGGCGAACGCCGCGCATACCGACGCCTCCTACCACCTGCCCGCGTTCTACGAGGTGTGGGCGCGAGTGGGGCCGGAGGGCGACCGTGCGTTCTGGCGCGAAGCCGCGCAGGCCAGCCGCGACTACTTCGTCGCCACCGCGCATCCGCGCACGGCGCTGACGCCGGACTACGGCAACTTCGACGCGACGCCGTGGGCGGCGCCGTGGCGGCCGGACGCAGTCGACTTCCGCTACGACGCCTGGCGCAGCGCGATGAACTGGTCGATGGACTGGTCGTGGTGGCGAGCCGATCCTCGCCAGGTGGACCTGTCCAACCGGCTGCAGGCGTTCTTCCAGTCGCAGGGCATGGACGGCTACGCCAGCCTCTACACGCTGGAAGGCGAACCGCTCGGCGGTGGCCAGACCACGGGCCTGGTGGCGATGAACGCCGTCGCCGGTCTCGCCGCCGACCATCCGCGCCGGCTCGACTTCGTGCGCGCACTGTGGGAGCGGCCGGTGCCGGCCGGGGCGCACCGCTACTACGACGGCATGCTCTACCTGATGGCCCTGCTGCATGCGAGCGGCCGCTACCGGGCGTGGCTGCCGGCCGGCACGGACGGCTGAAGCCACTCCTGCACCCGCGCCGCACCGCCGTCGCCCTGCGTCATTCCCTCGTCAACAAGATGCGCCAAGGCGTTGTCCGCACACGGATTTGGTGAGCGGCGTCACAGCGTGAAGGTGGCGTGTACGTGCTAGGCTCAGGCCTTCACGTCCCCCTTCGGCCGGGTCGCCGGTCGTTCTCCTGTCCAGCCTCGAGGAAATCACGCGACATGGCCATCTTCCCTTCGAACAACGCCGCCAAGAAGGACGCCCCGTCCTTCGCGTCCGACGCCCCGCCGGCCGCGCCGCCGCCGCGCGAGACGCCCGCCGTGGCCGACTTCAGCCCCGGCCAGGTCGCCCCGCCCCGCGCCACCGCGCAAGTCGAGACCAAGGAATCGCTGATCGCCTCCGACCTGACCATCGAGGGCAAGATCGAAGGCAGCGGCCACGTCCGCATCGCCGGCAAGTTCAAGGGCGACGTCAACGTCCAGGGCAACCTGCGCATCGAGAACGGCGCGCGGCTCAACGGCGGCGTCAAGGCCAAGCAGGTCGTGGTCGCCGGCGAGCTCGACGGCAATATCGAATCGGCCTCCCGGGTCGAACTGCTCGACTCGGCGGTATTGACCGGCGACGTCAAGGCCGGTTCGCTGACGGTCGCCGCCGGCTCCAAGATCCGCGGCCACGTCGAATGCGGCTGGGACGCCTCGGAATCGGCGGCGCCGCGCAAGACCAACGGCAAGGGCGAGACCGCGGAGCCGCGCGAACTCGCGTCCTGAGCGCGACGTGAGCACACCGAAGCCGGGCATGGCAGGTGCCACGCGCACCTGCCCGCACTGCAAGACCAGGATCCTCGAAAGCGCGAGCATCTGCCCCTCGTGCAAGCACTACCTGCGCTTCGACACGCCGCGCACGGGCCCGGGCGCGGCGCCGGCGAGCACGACCGCGCTGCAGGTCGAGGGCATGATCCGCCACCCCGCCGAGGGCGGCGCCTGGGAATACTCGGTGCTGCTGACCGTGCGTGACGACGAGGGCAACGAGCTTGCCCGCCACGTGGTCGGTGTTGGCGCGATGCTCGCCGGCGAGGAACGCACCTTCAACCTCTCGGTCGAAGTCACCCCGACCAATGACATGCGCAAGCCGGCCAAGCGCAGCACGCGGCATTAGGCCGACGCCGGTCGCTCGCCATCAGCTCGCCGCCGCGGCGCGCGCCGACCGGTTGGACAACACGAAGCCGACCACCAGCACCAGGGCAATGACGACCTGGGCGGTGATGCCCTCGACCGTCGGATACAGGCCGAGCAGTTCCACCCGCGGGCCGCCGTCGATCCAGGTGATCGGCAGGTATCCGGCCTCCTGCAGCGCCGACACCGCCTTGCCGATCAGCACCACGGCCAGGGCCGCGATCAGCAGCGAGCTGTAGCGGAAGAACTGCCCGATCGGCAGGCGGCGGCTGTAGCGCATCATCACCCAGCCGATCGCCACCAGCACCAGCGACGCCGCGACGCCGCCGGCGATCACGCTGCCCTGGCTGCCCTGGTTCCAGATCGCGGCGAAGAACAGGATCGTCTCGAACACCTCGCGGTACACGACCACGAAGACCAGGCCGAGCAGGAAGATGCCCGAGGTCTTGCCCAAGGCATGGCTGAGCTTGTCGCGCACGTAGCGCTGCCAGGCATCGGCATGGCTCTTGCCGTGCATCCAGATGCCGACCCAGACCAGGACCACCGCCGCCAGCAGCGAGCCGAAGCCTTCGGATAGCTCGCGGCTCGCGCCGCTGATGGTGATGACCCATGTCGCCAGCGCCCACGTCAGCACGCCCGCGCCGAGCGCGGACAGCCAGCCGCCGTGGACCCACGGCAGCATCTCGGTGCGGCCGGCCTTGCGCAGCAGCGCGATGATCGCCACGACGATCAGCAGCGCCTCCAGGCCCTCGCGCAGCAGGATGGTGAACGCGGCGATGAAGCTGGAGGCGGAAGACGTGCGGTCCTGCGCCAGCACCTGCTCGGCTTCGCCGAACAGGCCGTCGAGTTCGTCGATCTGGGCCTGCAGCACCCCGGCATCGGCATTGCCCGCGATACCCGAGCGCACCCGCGCCATCGCCGCCTCGATCTTCACCATCAGCGGGTTGTCGCGCGCGGCGAGCAGCGGCTCGACCGGCTCGAACCCGTCCAGGTACGCCGACAGCGCCAGGTCCTTCGCCTGCTTCGCGTCGCCGTCGCGATACGCGGCCATGGCCTGCCTGAGCAGGCTGCGCGAGGTGGCGAGCGCGGTGTCGAGATCCTGCGCCTGCGCCGCGTCCGGATGCCGGCGCAGGTAGGCCACGATCGCCGCGGCGTCATCGGCCGATCCAAGCGCCTTCGCCAGGTCCGCGGGCGTGGTGCCGATGTAGTGCTCGAAGTCGAGCTTCGCCCGCAGCGCTGGATCGCGCTCCAGCCGCTCGCGGCCGGCCGCGACCCCGGATTCGGGATAGGCCATCGCGCCGACGTAGGTGGCCAGGGCCCAGCGGTCCTCGACCGGCAGCCCGCTGTAGCTGACCATCGAGGTGCCTTCCAGGCCCTGGTCGATCACCTGGTACAGCGCGAACACGCTGCGTTCGTCGGCGCGCTCGCGGTCGGTGAAATCGATCGGCGGCGGATCCAGGCCCGCGCTTGCCACGCCATCGCCGCCGCCGGTGTCGCCGTGGCAGCTGGCGCACAGCTGCCCGTACAGCGCCTGTCCGCGCGCGTACTGCGGCGGGCTGGTCGGCATCAGCGGGATCGGGTACGCCTGCACCAGCGAGGCCGCGAGCGCGCGCGCCTGCGCGGCGATCCGGTCGGGCGAGGCCTTGGCCCCGATCGCCTGCTGCAGCGCTTCGGCATCCTGCTTCAGTTGGCCTGACGCGGGCGTCGGCGGCAGCGCCTCGATCGAGGCGGCCGCCGTGGCCGAGAACTCCAGCATCTCGTCATATTCGAGCTGGTTGACGACCGCGCCGCCTTCCACCGCCTCGCGGTAGTCCACGGCGATGTAGTCGAGCAAGCGCCAGGTGGTGGCGACTTCGCCCTCTGAAGCATGGGCGTGGGTGCAGATCAGGGCGACGCCGAGCAGCAGCGTCGCCAGCAGGCGGCGTAGGGTCATGGATACATATGAGAATGTGTCTCAATCAAGTTTACCGCACCCGGCGCGTCGTGCGTGCACCCCCTTCCGGGAACAAGGACCGAAGCCGGCCGTAGCGGATGCCCGACCCGACGCAGGCGACCGGTGACTCCGATCCGCCGCCTCGGTGACCCACTGCCGACAACCGCGGCGGCTATCATGCGGCCCCTGCCAGGCTTCCCGAGCACACCATGCCGGAATCGCTGTCGATCCACCGAACCGGGGCCGTGCTGCGGCTGACGCTCGACCGGGCGGACCTCCACAACGCCTTCGATGCGGACCTGATCGCGCGCCTGACCGACGCGCTGGCCGAGGCCGCCGGCGACGCCGCGGTGCGCGCGGTGGTGCTGCAGGGCGCGGGCGCCTCGTTCTCGGCCGGCGCCGACCTGAACTGGATGCGCGGCATGGCCGCCGCCAGCGAGGCCGAGAACCGCGAGGACGCCCTCGCCCTCGCCCGCCTCATGCGCACCCTGGACGAACTGCCCAAGCCGACCATCGCGCGCGTGCACGGCGCCGCGTTCGGCGGCGGCGTCGGCCTGGTCGCCTGCTGCGACATCGCCATCGGCGTGCCGGAAGCGAAGTTCGGCCTGACCGAGAGCCGGCTGGGCCTGCGGCCGGCGGTGATCTCGCCCTACGTCATCAATGCGATCGGCGCCCGCAATGCCCGACGCTACTTCGCCACGGCCGAGATCTTCGACGCCGCCGAAGCGCAGCGCATCGGACTTCTGCACGACGTGGTGGC
>JAFAEU010000153.1 GCA_023423855.1 Pseudomonadota bacterium
GGCAATGTTCCGTGCGTGGCCATATCCGGGGAGCGGGTTTTTCCGTTAACCTGATCGTTCATTTTAGGCGCTTCCCGGCGCAAAAACCCGCTGCAACGGCGGGGTGCCGCTTCCGGGCTCATGCGCGCTTCAGCAGGAACTCCCCCCTTGAACCCCGATGTCATCCGCGATCTGATCCTGCAGGGCCTGCCCGGTGCCCGCGTCGAAGTCCTCGGCGAGGACGGCGTGCATTTCGAGGCCGTGGTCGTCTCCGAGGCCTTCGCCGGCAAGCTGCCGCTGGCCCGCCACCGCATGGTCTACGCCACGCTCGGCGAGCGCATGGGCGGCGAGATCCACGCGCTGGCGCTCAGGACCCTCACCCCGGACGAGGCGGCGCGCGGCTGATGGACAAGATCGTCGTCACCGGCGGCGTGCCGCTGGACGGAGAGGTCCGCATCTCCGGCGCCAAGAACGCGGTCCTGCCGATCCTGTGCGCGACCCTGCTCGCCGACGGCCCGGTCGAGATCGGCAACGTGCCCGACCTGCACGACGTGCGCACCACCGCCAGGCTGCTGCGCGGCCTCGGCGCCGGGGTCGAGCACGATGCCGGCGCCAGCGCGATCCGGGTCGATCCGCGCAGCGTCGACAGCCACGTCGCGCCCTACGAACTGGTGCGCACCATGCGCGCTTCGGTGCTGGTGCTCGGCCCGCTGCTGGCCAGACACGGCGCGGCGGAGGTCTCGCTGCCCGGCGGCTGCGCGATCGGCTCGCGCCCGGTCGACCTGCACATCCGGGCGCTCGAGGCGCTGGGCGCGCAGATCGTGGTCGAGCACGGCTTCATCAAGGCGCATGCCGAGCGCCTGCGCGGCGGCCACGTCGCGTTCGAGATGGTCAGCGTCGGCGCGACCGAGAACGTGCTGATGGCCGCGACCCTGGCCGAGGGCACCACCACCATCGACAACGCCGCGCGCGAGCCGGAGATCGTCGACCTCGCCGACTGCCTGGTGGCGATGGGCGCGCGCATCGAGGGTGCGGGCACCTCGCGCATCGTCGTGCACGGCGTCGAGGCGCTGCACGGCGCGCGCCACGAGGTCATCGCCGACCGCATCGAGACCGGCACCTTCCTCGTCGCCGGCGCGATCACCGGCGGCCGCGTCACCGCCACGCATGCGCGCCCGGACACGCTGGGCGCGGTGCTGGACAAGCTGCGCGACGCCGGCGCCGACGTGTCCGTCGACGGCGACCGCATCACCGTCGACATGCGCGGCCGGCGGCCGAAGGCGGTCGACATCGTCACCGAGCCGCACCCGGGTTTCCCGACCGACATGCAGGCGCAGTTCATGGCGCTGGACTGCGTCGCCGAGGGCGCCGGCGCGATCGACGAGCGGATCTTCGAGAACCGCTTCATGCACGTCAACGAACTGATGCGCCTGGGCGCCGACATCCAGATCGACGGCCATCGCGCCACGGTGACCGGCGTGGCGCAGCTCAGCGGCGCGCCGGTGATGGCGACCGACCTGCGCGCCTCGGCCTCGCTGATCCTCGCCGGGCTGGTGGCCGAAGGCGAGACCGTGATCGACCGCATCTACCACCTCGACCGCGGCTACGAGCACATCGAGCGCAAGCTGTCGGGGCTCGGCGCGCGCATCCGCCGGGTGTCGTGAGCACGCTGCCGTGGCCACGCCTTCCGTGAATCCGCCGCGCCCGCGCTTCTCGCCGCGGCGCAGGGCGCTGCTGGTGGCGGTGCTCGCCCTGCTCGCGACCATGGCGGCGCTCTCGGCGATGGGCATCGCCGGCTTCAACGGCACCGCACCGCGCGAGATGGACTGGAACGGCGACGGCAGCGCCAGCGGCGCGGAGATCGTGCAGGGCTATACCATCATCGCGGTGGACGTCAGCCGCGAGGGGCAGCGCACCTGCCGCAGCTATGCAAGGCTGCGCGATCGCGCAGCGCCGCTGCGCGTGGATTGCCGGGTGGAGTTCGTGTCCGGTGACGGCGGGGCGAAGCCGTAGGCGCAAGGGCCGATTCGCTGCGGAAGGCCGTGGTCCCGAACTTCAACAGGGGCCGGGAACTCGTACGATGTCGTCCCGACTTGAACGATGTCGTCCCGACTTGAACGGTGTCATCCCGAACGCAGTGAGGGATCTGCGTTCCGGAAGGCAGATCCCTCACTGCGTTCGGGATGACAGGTTTTCCGGGATGACAGGTTTTCCGGGACGGCAGGTTTTCCGGGAGGACGTTCGTCGCGAATGGCCGCATTCGAAGAGGGCAGCCTTCGAGGCTATCGGCGCGCCGCGCCGGCGCTCATTTCCAGGACGTCAGCCGCAGGCTGATCGTCTCGCTGCCGCCCTCGGCCTGCACGATGCGCACCGGGACCGGCACGCCCGCGACGATCCAGGCGGTCGTGGTCTTGCCGTCGGCGGCCGAGACCACCTTGGTCGCGGCCAGCGAATGGCCGTTGACGGTGACGTTCTCGGTGCCGGCGCGGCGGAAGCTCATCGGGCGCGCCTTGCCGTTCTCGATCACGCGGTAGTTCAGCGGTTTTCCCGCCGGCACGTCCTGCGCCAGCGCCAGCTGCAGCAGCAGGCCGTCGACGTCGCCGGCGCGGATCGGCACCGGTCCGCGGCGCGAGGGCTTGGCGTCGCCGCTCCAGCCGGCCTGCATCGCCTTCCAGTCGAAGCGCGCGGGCACCGTCTTGCGCTGGCCGACGTAGCTGGCTTTGTCGCTGCCGCCGAGCGGCATCAGCAGGCCGGTGCGCGACTGTGTGAAGAACGTCGCCTGGCTCATCGACGCAGCCAGGTTCTCGACGTTCATCGCCAGCGTCCACTGGTTGCCGCGTGGCGCCAGCACCATCACTGCGCTGGCGGGGACGCCCTTGTACTTGGCCGAGTACTGCGCGGTGAACGGCTTGAGTTCGGCGCGGGCCGGCGCCGCCAGGGACGACAGGGCGGCGCAGGCGGCCAGCAGCAGTGCGATCGAGCGCATGGACATGGTGGATGGTTCCGGGTGGAGGAGTCCGGCAGCATGCGCGGACCCCGGGGAAGGGGTGGCGATCAGCGCAGCGACTTCAGCTGCAGGTCGATGTGGTCGCGGCCGCCGCGCTGCTGCAGGATGCGCGCGGGCACCGGCAGGCCGTCGACGATCCAGGCGGTGATGCTGCGGCTGTCGTCCTTCCAGGTCACCTTGGTGGCCTTGTGCGACTTGCCGCCAACGGTGACGGTGTCCGTGCCCGCGGGCTTGAACACCTGGCGCTTGACCCGGCCGTCCTCGACCAGGCGGTAGCTCATCGGCTTGCCGGCGGCGAAGTCGCGCACCAGGGCGAGGTTCATCAGCATGCCGTCGACGTCGCCGGGCTGCAGCTTCACCGGGCCCTTGCGGTCGGGCTTGACGTCGCCGTCCCAGGTGGCCTGGCCCTTGCCCCAGTCGTAGGTCGCGTTGATCGAACGCTTCTTGACCAGCATCGCCGCCAGGCCGGATTCGCCGCCCTGGGTGTCGTTGCCAGACAGCGGCCGCCAGCGCTCGCCCTCGGCCTCGAACACGGTGCTCTGCGCCAGGCGGGCGCCGGCGCCGTTGACCTCGAGGCTGTACTTCCAGCGGTTCGCACCGTCGGGCGCCAGGGTCATGCGGCCGTTGGCCTGCATGCCCATGTAGTTGGCGGCGTAGTCGGCGGTGAAGGGCTCGACCGCGAGCGTCGGCGCGCTGGCGACCGCGAGCAGGGCCGCGACTGCGGCGGCGCGAAGGGGGCGTCGGAACATCGGCATCATCCTCATTCTCGTTGCACTCATTGCATGGCCTGGTATTCGACCAGGCGCAGGTCGACGGCATCCTTGCCGTCCTCGCGCTGCAGGATGCGCACCGGCGTCGGCACGCCGTCGGCGATCCAGAAGATCGTCTCGTCGTTGCCGCCGTTGGTGCGCTCGACCCGCATCGCTTCGAAACTCAGTTCGGCCACGGTCACCGGCTCGGTCTGCGCGGCGACCTGGTAGTCGTAGTCGCGCACGCGGCCGCCGTCGACGAAGCGGTAGTGCAGCGCCTTGCCCGGTTCGGCGTCGCGGATCACCGCGAGGTTGATCAGCAGCCCGCTCATGTCGCCGTAGCGGATCGGCACCGGCGCGCGCCGCTCCTTGCTGATGTCGCCGCTCCACTGCGCGGTGTTGCTGTGCCAGTCGTAGGTGCCGGTGGTCTTGCGGTTGAAGACCACGGCGGCCTTGCGCACGGTGCTCTGCGACAGCGGGCGGTAGATGTCGTTGGCCTCGTCGAACACGGTGCTCTGTTCGAGGTTCAGGCCGACGATGCCGGCGAAGCCGCGGTTGCCGCGGATGCCGAGGTCGATGCGCCAGCGCGCGGCCGCGTCGTCGCGCACGACCTGCATGGTCGCGGTGCCGGCGGGCTTGCCGCCGTACCAGGCCTCGTAGCTGGCGACGAAGGGCTGCAGCGAGGGCGCGCGGGCGGGAAGGGTGGCGGCGTCGGCCGGTGCCGCGGCATCCTGGGCGCGCGCAGGCGCGTCCGCCGCCAGGGCGATGGCCAGGGCGACGGCGGCGAACAGCAGGGAAGGGGTCGGGCGCATAGGCCGGACATCATGCAAAGGCGTTATTGCACGACAGCTGAAGCGGTTCGGTCAGCGCGCGGCCATCGATGTGAACGCGGTCTTCATGCAGCGCGACGCGCCCGGCGGCGAACAGCCGCAGGCTGGCGACCAGCAGCGGATGCTCGCGTTCGAGCACGCGCGCGGCCAGCGCGTCCTCGTCGTCCCCGGGCAGCACCGGCACGCGCGCCTGCGCGATCACCGGGCCGCCGTCGAGCTCCGCGGTGACGAAGTGCACGCTGGCGCCGTGTTCCGCGACGCCGGCGTCGAGCGCTTGGCGGTGCGTGTGCAGGCCGCGGAAGTCCAGCAGCAGGGAGGGATGGATGTTGACCGTGCGCCCGGCCAGCGCGCGTGCGGCGGCCGCGCCGATGATGCGCATGTAGCCGGCGCAGACGACGAGGTCCGGCGCCACCGAATCGACCCGGGCGAAGAAGGCGGCGTCGAAGGCGTCGCGCGAGGCGAAGCCGCGCGCGCGCAGCGCCTCGGCGTGGATGCCGGCGTCGCGCGCGCGCTGCAGGGCGAGGGCGTCGGGCTTGTCGGAGAACACGCCGACAACCGTCGCGTCCAGTGTTCCCGACGAGACCGCATCCAGCATCGCCTGCAGGTTGCTGCCGCGGCCGGAGGCGAGGACGGCGAGGCGGAGGGGCCGCGGTTGGCGGTGGGTGGTGGGTGGTTCGTCGGACAAGCGGAGGGGCTCAGGCAATCCGTACGCGCTCGTCTTCGCCCGCCGCGACGACCTCGCCGATCGTCCAGTGGGCGAGGCCGAGGCGGGCCAGTTCGCCGCCGATGCCGGCGGCCGCGTCGCGGTCGGCCAGCAGCACGAAGCCGATGCCGCAGTTGAAGGTGCGCCACATCTCCTCGCGGGCGACGTTGCCCTCGCGCTGCAGCCATTCGAACACCGGCGGCAGCGGCCACGAGGACGCGTCGATGTCGAGGCCGAGGCCTTCGGGCACGACGCGGATGATGTTCTCGGTCAGGCCGCCGCCGGTGATGTGGGCCATGCCGTGGACCGCCGCGCCGTGCGCGCCGCGCAGCAGTTCCAGGATCGGCTTGACGTACAGCCGCGTGGGCGCCATCAGCGCGTCGGCCAGGCTGACGCCGCCGACGTCGAGCCCGGCCGGGCGGCCGGCCTGGTCGTAGATGCGGCGCACCAGCGAATAACCGTTGGAATGCGGGCCGCTGGAGGCGATGCCGATCAGCACGTCGCCGGCGCGCACGGCCGAGCCGTCGCGCAGCTCGGACTTCTCCACCGCGGCGACGCAGAAGCCGGCCAGGTCGTACTCGCCCGGCGGATACATGTCCGGCATCTCCGCCGTCTCGCCGCCGATCAGGGCGCAGCCCGACAGCTCGCAGCCCTTGGCGATGCCGCCGACCACCGCGACCGTGGTGTCCACGTCGAGCTTGCCGGTGGCGAAATAGTCGAGGAAGAACAGCGGCTCGGCGCCCTGCACCAGCACGTCGTTGACGCACATCGCCACCAGGTCGATGCCGATGCTGTCGTGGCGGCCGAGCTGCTGGGCCAGTTTCAGCTTCGTGCCGACGCCGTCGGTGCCCGAGACCAGCACCGGCTCGCGGTACTTGCCCGAGAGGTCGAACAGCGCGCCGAAGCCGCCGAGCCCGCCCATCACCTCGGGGCGGAAGCTGCGCCGGACCAGCGGCTTGATGCGTTCGACGACTTCGTTGCCCGCGTCGATGTCGACGCCGGCGTCGCGGTAGGTGAGGCCGGACGGGGCGGAAGGGGGCGTGTTCACGGATGCGCGGGGAAGCCGGACGGCCCGCGATTCTAGCAGCCGCGGGCGGGCGACCCCCGCGGCGGTCACGGACGGCCCGCCGCCGGCGTCAGCAACCGTGAATGGGCTTTGTGGCACCATTTCGCCACGGTTCGCCAGGTGGGAAGGACATCGGATGCGTTTGGCTGTTCGAGGGGCACGGGTGATCGGGTGGGCGCTGGCCGGGTTGCTGCTGGCGCTGCCCGCGTTCGCGCAGCGGGTCGAGGGCGACCGCGCGGAGGCCGAGGGCGTATACGAGGCCGAGGTGCCGGTCCGCAGCCAGGCCGAGTCCGAACGCGAGGCCGGCTTCGCGCGCGCGCTGGCGCAGGTGTTCGCCAAGCTCTCGGGCGACCGCGCGATCTCCAGCCGCCCGGGCGTGGGCCAGGAGCTGCGCCGCGCCAAGGACTACGTCGACGGCTACGACTACCGCCAGGACGAGAGCGTCGGCGCCAGCGGCGCGCCGAGCTTCCGCACCACGCTGGTGGTGCGCTTCAAGCCCGAGGACGTCGATACGCTGGTCGCCGCGCTGGGCCTGCCGGTGTGGCCGCAGCCGCGGCCCAAGCCGGTGGTGTGGCTGGCGATCGACGACGGCAAGGGCCCGCGCCTGGTGGGCCTGCAGCAGAGCAACGTCGCGCGCGGGCTGCTGCAGCGGGCGGTCGAGCGCGGCTACCGGCTGGGCCTGCCCTCGGGCAGCGCCGCCGAGCAGGCCGCGGTCGGCGCGATCTGGCGCGGCGACACCGGTGCGATCGCACGCCTGTCCGCGCGCTACAGCCCGCCGATGCAGCTGATCGGCAAGCTCTACCGCAGCGGCGGCGGCTGGAAGGCGGACTGGATCTTCGTCGACAACGGCCGCGTGCTCTCGCGCTGGTCCGAGGAAGGCGCCGATGCGCGCCGCACCCTGGCGACCGGCGCCGACGGCGGTGCCGACGCGCTGATCAAGCGTTATGCCAAGGCCACCGCGCCGGCCGATCCGGTCGCGCAGCGCATGGTCTTCACC
>JAFAEU010000160.1 GCA_023423855.1 Pseudomonadota bacterium
GGTTGTAGTAGCGCGCCTGGTCGGTGACTTCCCGGCCCAGCCAGCCGGGACGCTCGAAGGCCTCGCCGGCATGCGCCAGTTCGATCTCGGCCACCACCAGCCCGGTGTTGTCGCCGCCGAACTCGTCGACTTCCCACAGGTGCCCCGCATGCCGGACAAGGTGCCGCCGCTTGTCGATCACGCCGCCCACGCACAGCGCCAGCAGCGCGCGGGCGTCGTCGACCGGGATCGGATAGTCGAACTCCTGCCGCGTATGCCCCAGTTCGCGCGACTTGAGATTGAGGAACGCGGCGTCGCCCTGGATGCGCACGCGCACCGAGGCCTTCTGCTCGCCGCGATCCATCGCGCCGAGGTCGTTGATGTAACCCTGCGCCATCGGCAGCACGGCATGCGCGGCGGCGCGCCAGGCATCGCCGGTGACGAGGAACTTGCGTTCGATTTCGAGGGGCATGGGTGATTCGTGATTCGTGATTCGTGATTCGTGATTCGGCGGAGCATAGCGCTGTCATCCCTCCCCCGGACTTGATCCGGGGGAGGGACTTGGCTTCCTGCGCCCTGATGCAAGATCCCTCACTACGCTCGGGATGACCAGAAATCCACGATTCTTCGAATCGCCAACCACCAATCACGGCTTCTCGAACACCGCAATCGACTCCACGTGCGCCGTCTGCGGGAACATGTCCATCACGCCCGCGCTGCGCAGCATCCAGCCGCGTTCGTTGACGAGGTGGCCGGCGTCGCGCGCGAGCGAGGCCGGGTGGCAGCTGACGTAGACGATGCGGCCGAAGCGCTCCAACGGCAGCTGGCGCAGCACGTCGATCGCGCCCGAGCGCGGCGGGTCGAGCAGCAGCCTGTCGAAGCCCTGGCGCATCCACGCGGTACCGCGCTGGTCCCGGGTGAGGTCGGCGGCATGGAAGGTGGCGTTGCCGAAACCGTTCAGCGCGGCGTTCTCCCTTGCGCGCGCCACCAACCCCGCCTCGCCCTCCACCCCCACCACTTCCGCAGCGAGCCGCGCCAGCGGCAGGGTGAAGTTGCCCAGGCCGCAGAACAGGTCCAGCACGCGGTCCGTCGACTGCACGTCGAGCAGCCCGAGCGCGTGGGCGATCATCGCCTCGTTGAGCGACGCGTTGACCTGGATGAAATCGAGCGGCCGGAACGCGAGCGTGACGTCCCACGGTTCGAGGCGGAACGCCAGCGACGGCTGCGCCGGCCACAGCGGATGCACCGAATCGATGCCACCGGGCTGCAGGAACATGGCGACGCGGTGCTGTTCGGCAAACGCAAGCAGCGCCGCGACGTCCGCCTCGCCCAGCGGCTCCAGGTGGCGGTACACCAGCGCGACGCCGTCGAAGTCGGGCGTCGGATCGCCGACGATGAATTCGATCTGGGGAATCCCGCGCCGCGCCTGCAGCCCATCCACCAGCGCCGACAGCGCCGGGATCATCGCACCGACCGCCGGCACCACGGTATGGCACTCGTGCAGGTCGGCGACGAAGCGCGGATCGCGCTCGCGGAAGCCGACCAGGGTCTTGTCCTTCTTCTCCACGCGCCGCACCGAGAACCGCCCCTTGCGCCGGTAGTGCCAGGCGCCGCCGGTCAGCGGCGTCAGCACCACCTCCGGCGTGACGTGGCCGATCCGCTCGAAGTTCTCCAGCAGCACCCGCTGCTTGGCGAGGATCTGCTTCGATTCCTCCAGGTGCTGCAGCGCGCAGCCACCGCAGACGCCGAAATGCGCGCAGCGCGGCTCGACGCGGTCGGGCGAGGCCTGCAGCACTTCGACGGTATCTGCCTCGTCGAAATGGCGCGAGCGCGAGGTCTGCTTCGCCATCACCCGCTCGCCCGGCAGCGCGCCGGCGATGAACACGGTCTTGCCGGCATTCGGGTGACCGGCCTCGCGGCGGGCGACGCCGCGGCCGTCGTGGCTCAGGTCGAGGATGTCGGCGGGGAATGGGATCTGATCGATGCGGGCCACGTGGCGTCAGGCTGCGTGCGGGGGCTGCATTGTCGCAGAACTGGTTGCGGTTCCATGCGGCCGGAGTGGGAACGTTCCGTCCGGCGTCGACGGTTGCTCACTCCGCAGGAACCGGAAACGCCTACCACGGCATGCGCCACAACGACCGTCACTTCTGCTTCCAGGCCCCGCCCTGCTGATACCACCAACCGCTACGCGCACTGGCAATCCACTGCTTCGCGAACACGTCGCGGATCTGCGATTCCCACTCCGGATGGCCATTGGCCACCGCGATCTCGCGATACACCGCCTTGCGGTCGCGATTGTCGTCGGCAACCGCAGCATTCACCGCCACCCGGTCCTTGATCGCCAGCTTCGAGGCATCGCGCACCACGATCGTGCCGTCGCCACCGAAGCCGAGCGCGCCAGAGTCGAAATGCGGCCGCAGCGTCGAGTTGAAGCGCGATTCCATCCGCGCCTGGATCGCCTGGATGGCCGGGGTGCGGATGCTGATGTCGGGCTGCGACTGCGCATGCGCGCTGCCGATGCCCAGCAGCACCAGCGGATCGAACCGCAGCCGCTGCAGCAGGGCCATGCCGCCATCGCCCGGCGGCGCGGCCTCCGGCGCCGGCTGTGAGGGCTGGGCCTCGTCGCCGATCACCTTCTCGACGAACTCGCGCGCGGCCTCGCGCGCCTCGGCGGCGGGGAAATAGACGTTGATGGTGACGCAGGCGCACAGCGCCAGCGCAAAGAGGATCGGCATTCCGACGAGGCGACGCATGTGACGGCTCCCGTTGCGTTGATGGCCGCCCCCGGGCGGTCCGGTCAATCCACCACCGGCGCGATATCGCCGGCGGCCACCGCAGCGAGGCGTTCGAGCAGCGTCGGCCAATCGACGTCGCGATTGAACCCGACCACCTGCAGCTTCGGCACGCCCGCGCCTTCGACGATAGTAAATCCGGCGCCCGCTGAATGCAGGCCCGACATGCGGCAAACCTCATTCTCCAGCCGGCAGGCGATGCCGATGCGACGGTAGCCGAAGTCGTCGAACAGGCCGATCAGCCGGCCCTGCAGGCTGGTCACGAACGAGGCGTCGCCGACGCTGGAGATGTCCTGCACCGCGCGCTGGCTGATGCGCTGGCGCACGCCGGGGCGCGGCTGCGTGTGGAATTCGGCGTCGAACGCGGTCGCGGTCCAGTCGACCAGGCGCAGGCCATCGACGCGGCCATGCAGGCGGCCGGTGATGCTGCCGAAGTCGAACACCTCGGTGAAGCCGAGCAGGTCGAGGTCGTGCAGCGCCAGGTCCGCCGACAGGGTCGGCGCGACGCCGAACGGCCGCTCCATCGACAGCGCGCCGACGTCGACGCGGCCGTCGAACACCTGCATCGACAGCCCGCCGTCGAAGTCGAGCCGTTCATCGGCATAGCGCGCGCTCGGGATGCGCCCGCTCAGCGTGCCGCGGAACGCCGGCCAGTCCAGCGCCTGCGCGAGCGCGCCGATGTCGAGCGCGTCGAGCGCGAGGCCGAAGCCGATGCGCAGGCCGCCCTCGGCATCGGGCGGGCGCAGGCTGAATCCGTCGAGGCGGACCATGCCGCCGAGCATCGACAGCTCCGCCACCTCGCGCAGGCGCAGGCTGCCGGCTTCGCTGCGCATCGGCAGCCGCACCGGGCCGAAGGCAAGTTCGTACAGGGCCCCGCCCTGCCAGCGCAGTTCGCTGTCGACGGCCGCGCCGGTCGCATGGCGCAGCGTGCCGGCGAGCCGGTCGATATGGAAGCGCTGGCGCGGATCGGTGATCGTCAGCGCATCGATCCTGGCGTCGACAGCGGAGAGGTTGCCGCGGTCGATGCGCGCCGCGACTTCGAATGCCCCGTCCAGGCCGAGTCCCGACAGACCGGCCAGGCCGAGCCAGCCCGACAGGTAGCGATCGGGCAACTGCGCGGCATCGCGGCTGCGCGCGGTGACATCGAGCGCCTGCACGCTGCCGTCGCCCGCCAGCGCCCCAGCGCCTTCGATCGAGAGGACATCGCCGTCGTCCCATGCCAGGCGCGGCATGTCCCAGCCGCCGCCGGCGCGCTGCATCGCATCGAGGCGCAACCGCACGGGCGCTCCCCCCAGGGCGACATAGGTGTTGCCATACAGCAGTTCGCCGCCGCGCAGGCTGCCGTCGATCGCCACCAGCGCGCCGGCCCGGGCGGGCTGGCGGAAGTCGATGTGCACCTGCGCATCGAGATCGCCGATCGCGACGGTGCCGTCCGTCGATTCCAGCGACAGCGCGTCGATCGCCAGCCGCGCATCCGCGCGCAGCGGACGGCCCGTAGGCGTTTCGACGACGACCGGACCGCTCGCGCGGCCGCCGGTGATCCGTCCGGCTTTCCACGCCCGGGCCAGCAGCGCCTGCGCCCAGGCGATCGGGACCCGCGTGAGTTCGAGTTCGGTGGCATCGGGCGCAGCGGCATTGCGATGCAGCGATGCCCTCGCGTCGCCGCTCGACAGCAGCGCGTCGGTGGTCGCGGCGGACAGGTCCAGCGCCAGCCGCATCGACGGCGCGCCATCCGCGCGCAGCGGGCCTTCGCACCGCCACGCCCCCTGCGGGCGCCGCGAAACGGGGCAGCGCCAGTCGACATTCCGGAAGCGGAACCCGGCGACATCCGCGTCGATGCGCGCCGCCGCGACGTGCAGTTCCCCCTGCTCCGCCCCCGCGGGCCACCGCAGCTGCACCTTCACGTCGCGCAGTTCGACCCCGGCGGCCTGGATC
>JAFAEU010000148.1 GCA_023423855.1 Pseudomonadota bacterium
CCAGGTCGGCGGTCTCGCCGTCGACGATCAGGGCGTAGTCGATCTCGCCGCGCTCGATCATGCGGCTGGCGATGTCCATGCCGTTGATGAAGGCCAGGCAGGCGTTGGCGACGTCGAAGTTCTGGCAGGTGTCGGGCAGGCCGAGGTTGCCGGAAACAATACTGGCCGTGGACGGCTCCAGGTAGTCGCGGCTGACCGAGGTGTTGACCAGCAGGCCGACCTTGTCCGGGTCGATGCCGGCATCGGCCAGCGCCTTGACGCCGGCGAGGGTGGCCACTTCGGACGCCTGCACGCCTTCTTCCCACAGGTAGCGGGAGTGGATGCCGGCGATGTCGCCGAGCACGTCGGTCCGGATGCCGAGCCGGTCGAGGGTCGGCTTGAGCCGGTCATTGATCTCCGCGGAGGAGAGCCGGCGGGGGGCATCGATGTGGGCGAGGCCGGCGATGGCGACGTGTTGGAAGAGCATGGGCTGGGCGCCGGTAACGGAGACGGAGCCGTATAGGTTACCGGCTTCCGGGGCCCGGCGCATGAAAAACAGGGGGTTGGCAGTTCGTGGGCCGTGGTTGGTGGCCGGGATCCCGGCCTTTCGCCAACGCCCAACCCCCAACCGCCCGTCAGCCGCCCGTCAGCGCCCGCAGCGCCAGGCCGCGAAGCGCTGGCTCCCGCCCGCCGGCTCGGCCAGCGGGTGGATGGTGTCGGCCTCGAGGCCGGGGGCCTCGTTGCGGGCCAGGGTCTCGAGTTCGTCGCGGACCTTGATCGGGTTGCGCTCGATGA
This sequence comes from Pseudomonadota bacterium, assembly GCA_023423855.1. Classification (GTDB taxonomy): domain Bacteria; phylum Pseudomonadota; class Gammaproteobacteria; order Xanthomonadales; family Xanthomonadaceae; genus Luteimonas. The sequence continues at coordinate 775 of JAFAEU010000148.1, forward strand.
AGGCGATCGAGTGCTTGACCGAGACTTCCACCTCGCCGCGCTTCTCGCAGCCCGAGGGCGGGCCGGTGACGACCTTCACCGCGCTGGCGCCTGGCGCCATGTGCACCCAGGTGCAGGCCGAGAGGGCAAGGGGCAGGGCGAGGAGCAGGGCGGGGAGGCGCATGGCGGAGGCTCCGGTTCGGAAGTCGGGGATTCTGCCGCAGGCGGGATGAATGGAGACGTTGGTGGTTGGCAGTTGGTGGCCGGCCTCGCCACCCACTACGAACCACCAACCCGCCTTATTCCGCGACCTGCTTGCCGTCGGCGTCGATCACCCGCACCTCGCCCAGCCCCAGCGCGCGCACCGGCGCCTCGGTCTGCTTGAGGTCGCCCACGATCACCCAGGTCAGGGCGTCGGGATCGATCGTCTTCGCCGCCGCCATCACCTGCTCCGGCGTGATCGACTCCACTTCGGCCTTGCGCTTGAACACGTAGTCGTCCGGCCGCCCGTAGCGGACGATGCCGCCGATGGTGCCCATCACCGACCACGCCGTCTCGTAGGCACCGGGCAGGCTCAGGGTCTGGATGGCCTTGACCCGCTCGACCTCGGCCTGCGTCGCCGGGCGCGCGGCGGTGGCGAACTCGCTGATCTCGCGCTGCATCTCGGCCACCGATTCGGCGGTCTTGTCGATCTGCACCGGCGCCGACGCCGTCCAGCGGCGCTGGCCCAGCGCGCCGCCCAGCGAGGTGCGCGCGCCGTAGGACCAGTGCTTGTCCTCGCGCAGGTTCATGTTCAGGCGCGCGGTGAAGTCGCCGCCGACCACGCCGTTGGCCATCTCCAGCCGCACCGCGCCCGGGTCCGTGGTCGAGGGCACCAGCTGCGCGGCGTAGAGGTTGGCCTGGACCGCGCCGGGCTGGTCGATCAGGAACACGCGCGGGGCGTCGGGCAGCGCCACCTGCGGCACCTCCACCTCCTCCGGCGCCGGGCCCTCGCCGCGCCAGTCGGCGAAGTGCCTGTCCAGCAGCGGCACGATTTCGGCCAGGGTGGTGTCGCCGACCACGATCAGGGTCGCGTTCTCCGGGCGCACCCAGCGGCGGTGGAAGGCGAGCAGGTCGTCGCGGGTCAGCGCCGCGATCGAGGCCTCGTCGCCGCTGCCCGAGGCCGGCGCGCCGTAGGGATGCGCCGCACCGTACAGCAGGGCCGGCAGCACGCGCATCGCCATGCCCGAGGGCTGCGCCTTCTGCTGGCGGATGCCGGCAATCCAGGTGGCCTTGATGCGGTCGATCTCGGCCTGGTCGAAATCCGGCCGGCGCAGCATGTCGGCGAACAGGGCCAGCGAGGGGTCGAGGTTTTCCTTCAGCGCGGACAGGTAGGCGTTGCCGCCGTCCAGCGCCGCGCCGGCGCCGAGGTTGGCGCCCAGCGCCTCGGCCTTGTCGGCGAAGGCCAGCGAACCGACGCCGGCCGCGCCCTCGTCCAGCAGGCCCATGGCAAAGCTGGCCACGCCGCCCTTGCCGGCCGGGTCGGAACTGTAGCCGCCGTTGAATTCATAGCTGAACTGCACGACGGGGATGTCGTGGCGCTCGGCGAGGATCAGTTCGGTGCCGTTCTTCAGCGTCGCGCGCTGCAGCACGGGGAACTTGAGCTCCGGGAACTTCTCGGTCTTCGGCACGCCGAGGCTGCGGTCGACCGTGCTGTTCGTGGTGGTGTACTTCGCCTCCGGCGCCGGCAGCACGAACGGGGCGGGCGTGCCGGCCGGTTCCTCGGCCAGCGGGGTGCGCTCGCCCGGCTCGACGACGAGGGTATGGCTGCCCTCGCCCAGCCACTTCGCGCCGACGGCCTGGATGTCTTGCGCCGTGGTCGCCTCGTAGTTGGCGAGCGAGGTGCGGAAGCAGCCCGGATCGGCTTCGTAGACGGTGCATTCGGCCAGCACGTCGGCCTTGCCGCCGAAGCCGCCGATGCGCTCGATGCCGCGGATGAAACCGGCGCGGATCACGGTCTTGGCGCGTTCGAGCTCTTCCGCGGTCGGGCCGTCCTTGACCAGGCGGCCGATCTCCTCGTCGATGATCGCCTCGACCCTGGCGGGATCGACGCCGTCCTTGACCGTGGCGACCACGTAGAAGTTCGAGCCCAGCTGCGAACTGCCCGCCATCGCGCTGATGTTGTCAACCAGCTTCTCGCCGTGCAGCAGGCGCGCGTCCAGGCGCGAGGACTTGGCGCCGCCGAGCACGTAGCCCAGCACCTGCAGCCGGTCGATGTCGACGGTGCCGGCCTGCGGCACGTTCCAGACGCGGTAGACGCGCGGCTGCGGCACCTTGTCCTGCATCACCTCGCGGGTGGTCTGCGGGCGCTGCGCCACGTCGACCGCCGGCTGCGCCATCGTCGGCCCGGCGGGGATGTGGCCGAAGTACTTCGCCACCTTCTCCTTCGCGGTCGCCACGTCGATGTCGCCGGCCAGCACCAGCACCGCGTTGTTGGGGCCGTACCAGGCGTGGAACCACTGCTTCACGTCGTCGAGCGAGGCGGCGTTGAGGTCGTTCATCGAGCCGATGACGCTGTGCCCGTAGGGATGGTCCTTCGGATACAGCGCGTGGATCATCTTCTGCCAGACCTGGCCGTAGGGCTGGTTCTCGCCCTGGCGCTTCTCGTTCTGGACCACGCCGCGCTGCTCGTCGAGCGCGGCCTGGTCGATTGCGCCGAGCAGGTGGCCCATGCGGTCGGATTCCATCCACAGCGCCATGTCCAGCGCGGTGGTCGGCACGTTCTGGAAGTAGTTGGTGCGGTCGGTGTTGGTGGTGCCGTTCTGGTCGGTGGCGCCGACCGCGCGGAACGGGTCGAAGAACTCGCCGCGGTGGTTCTCCGAGGACTGGAACATCAGGTGCTCGAACAGGTGGGCGAAGCCGCTGCGCCCGGACGGTTCGTCCTTGCTGCCGACGTGGTACCAGATGTTGACCGCCACGATCGGCGCCTTGCGGTCGGTGTGCACCACCACGCGCAGGCCGTTGGGCAGGGTGAAGCTCTCGTGGGGGATGTCGACGACCGGCTCGTTCGCGGCGAACGCGGCGGCGGGCAGCGCGACCAGTCCGGTGCCCAGCGCGAGGCCGAGGGCGGCGGACAGCAGCGCGCGGCGCGCGGGACGGCGGAGCGAGGCGACGGTGGGCAACATGCGGCGATCCTTCCGATGCAAGATGAACGGACATGTTAACGGAGCGCCCGGGGCGCCCCCCGGGCCGAAAGTCCCGGGTCGCGGGGCGACGCTGGCATGATGGCCTCGCCCGCACCCGCGCCGCCGGAGACTGCCGCCATGCCCGTCCGCCACGCCCTCGTCACCGGCGCCAACCGCGGCCTCGGCCTCGAATTCGTCCGCCAGTTGCTCGCCGCGGGCGACCACGTGATCGCCGCCTGCCGGCAGCCGGGCCGGGCCACCGCGCTCAACACCCTGGCTGGCGAACACCCCGGGCGGCTGCACCTGCTGCCGCTGGACCTGGCCAACCCGAAATCGCACGCCGAGCTCGCGCGCGAACTGCCGCTGGTGCTCGGCGACGACGGCCGCCTCGGCCTGCTGGTCAACAACGCCGGCGTGCTGCATTCGGGCGAACGCTTCGGCACGCTGACCGCCGCCAACCTCGACGACAGCTTCCGCACCAACGCCGCCGGCCCGCTGCTGCTCACCCAGGCGCTGGCGCCGCTGCTGGCGGATGAAGCCCGGGTGATCAACCTGTCCTCGCAGCTGGGCTCGATCGCCTCGACCACCCGCTTCGGCACCCCGAGCTACAACATCAGCAAGGCCGCGCAGAACATGGCCACCGTGCTGCTGGCGCGGGCGCTGGCCGAGCGCGGGATCGTCGTGTTCGCGGCCAGCCCCGGCTGGGCGCGCACCGACATGGGCGGCGAAGGCGCCGAGCTCGAACCCGCCGAGGCCGTGGCCGGCATCCTGCGCGTGGCCGGCGCCCTCGCCGCGTCCGACAGCGGCCGTTTCCTCGACTGGAAGGGCGATCCGCTGCCCTGGTGACGCCGCGCCGCGCGACAATGCGCGGCCCCGACGCGATGGCGTGCCCGTGTTCGACCTGCTGCTGTACCAGCCCGAGATCCCGCCCAACACCGGCAACGTCATCCGCCTGTGCGCCAACACCGGCGCGCGGCTGCACCTGATCCGCCCGCTCGGCTTCGACCTCGACGACCGCAACCTGCGCCGCGCCGGGCTCGACTACCACGAGTACGCGACGCTGCGCGTGCACGGCTCGCTCGACGCCGCGCTCACCACCATCGCCCCGCCACGCCTGTTCGCGCTGAGCACGCGCAACAGTCTGCGCTACGACCAGCCGCGCTACGCCGAAGGCGACGCCTTCCTGTTCGGCCCCGAGACCCGCGGCCTGCCGGATGAAGTGCTCGCGCGCGTGCCGCCGGCGCAGCGCCTGCGCCTGCCGATGCGGCCGGACAACCGCAGCCTCAACCTGTCGAACGCGGTCGCGGTGGTGGCCTTCGAGGCCTGGCGGCAGCTCGGCTTCGCCGGCGGCGCCTGACCAGGGGCGAGCCCCCCTGCCCACGTCTTCGTCATCCCCGCGAAGGCGGGAAGCGCCTTTCAACAGCGCGAAGCGCTGGTCATCCAGCGTCTTTGCTTCTGCATTCGCAAGAGTAAAAACACTGGGTCCCCGCCTTCGCGGGGACGACGGGGAGGTAAGCGACTGGGGCGAAAACGCCCCAAGCCCCGGCACGACCAGATCGATCCGGAAAAGTTCCTGAACTCGTCGGTTCACTATTCAGTCCCGGTTGCAGGCACAGGCCCAGAATGCGCGTGCCGCCCCGGGTGGAACCGTTTTCCCCGACGGTGACTCCCCCTCCCACGCCACCCGGGGCGGCCCCCACATATAAACAAGAAAGAAGAGGCACCCCCGATGAAGCGTCCCCTGCTTGCCCTGGCCCTTGCCGCCGCCGTGCCGTTCGCGGCCTCCGCCGCCGAAGGCGTCTCCTACAACTATGTCGAGGCGGGCTACGCCGCCACCAACCTGAGCGACGGCCTGCCCGACGCCGACGGCTACGCCGCGCGCGCCTCGATCGCGTTCCACCCCAACTTCCACGTGTTCGGCGACTACAGCAACCAGGAGTTCGACAACACCAGCATCGACGCCGACCAGTGGCGCGTCGGCCTGGGCTACAACCACGAGATCTCGCCGCGCGCCGACCTGCTGACCCGCATTGCCTACGAGAAGGTCGACTTCGGCAGTCTCGGCGACGCCGACGGCTGGAGCGTCGAGGCCGGCGCCCGCGGCGCGCTCACCAGCAACCTCGAAGGCTATGCGCTGGCCGGCTACGAGGACGGCGACCAGGTCGACGGCGACTTCTACGGCCGCCTCGGCGCCACCGTGAAGTTCAACCGCAACTGGGGCATCAACGGCGATGTGAAGTTCAGCGACGGCGACACTGCCTGGTTCGTCGGCCCGCGCTTCACCTGGTAAAGCGCGCCGGGCGTCCCCATCTCCCCGACAGCAAGCGCTGAAAGCGACGTCGTCCCTCCCCCCCTCTCTCCCGACGTCGCGACATGGCCCGGCCGGCAACGGCCGGGCTTTTTTTGGGTTCTCTGCCGGTTCGGGCGGCCAACGCCCGTCCAGCGCATTCCTGTTGTCCCTGCCACTGCCCCTGTCCCTGCCCTTGGCCCTGTCATTTCGACCGCAGGGAGAAATCTCCTGCCGGCGCGCGGGAAGAAGATTTCTCCCTGCGGTCGAAATGACAGGGACTCTTGTTATGACAGGGACTCTCGTTGGCCTTCCATGAGGCGGGGCATCCCGCCGGGGGCCCTATTCGAACAGCGCGTCCGGATACTCCGGCTTGCGCTCGCGCGCCATCAGCCGCGCCAGGCCCTCGGCCGGGGTGATGTCGCCGTGCAGCACGTCGCGGACGTTGCTCGAGATCGGCAGTTCCAGACCATGCCGCTCGGCCAGCCGCATCACTTCGTCCGCGGTCTGCACCGATTCGACCACCTGGCCGATCTCGCGCACGGCGTCGGCCACGCTCTTGCCGCGACCGAGCGCGAGGCCGAGGCGGCGATTGCGCGAGAGATCGCCGGTGCAGGTCAGCACCAGGTCGCCGAGGCCGGCGAGCCCCATCAGCGTTTCCGGGCGGCCGCCGATCGCGGCGTTGAGCCGCAGCATCTCGTTGAGGCCGCGGGTGACCAGGCCGGTGCGCGCGTTGAGGCCAAGCTCCATGCCGTCGGCGACGCCGGTGGCCACCGCCAGCACGTTCTTCATCGCGCCGCCGAGTTCGGCGCCGCGCATGTCGCTGCCGGTGTAGGCGCGGAATTCCGGCCCGTGCAGCACGTCGGCGACCTGCTGCACGAAGGCGGCATCCTCGCCCTGCACGGTGAGCGCGGTCGGCAGGCCCTGCGCGACTTCCTTCGCGAACGAGGGGCCGGTGACCACCGCCAGCGGCACGTCGTCGCCGAGCAGGTCGCCGGCGACTTCGTGCAGGAACCGTCCGGAGCCCGGCTCGAAGCCCTTCGCCGCCCAGGCCACGCCGGCCTGCGCCGGGCGCAGCGGCGCCAGCGCGCGCAGGGTTTCGGTGAACGCATGCGAGGGCACCACCACCAGCACCAGGTCCGCATCGCGCACCGCGGCGGCGAGGTCGGTGGTGGCGCGCAGCGACGCCGGCAGCGGGATGCCGGGCAGGTAGCGCGGGTTTTCGTGGTGCAGGTCGATCGCCTCGGCGACCGCGGCGTCACGTCCCCACAGCGTGGTGGGGAAGCCGTGCCGCGCGATCAGCGCCGCCAGCGCGGTGCCCCAGGAGCCGGCACCGAGGACCGCGACCGACACGGCCGGGCTCGCCATGGTTCAGGCGTTGCCGGCCGTCTCGCTGCTGGCCAGGTCGCCGTTGCCGGCCGCCGCCTGGGCCTGGCGCTGGCGCACGCCTTCGGCGTACAGCGCGTCGAAGTTGATCGGCTGCAGCAGGAACGGGGCGAAGCCGCCGGCCTGGATCAGGTCGCCGATCAGCTGGCGCGCGTACGGGTACAGCACGTTCGGGCACTGGGTGCCGAGCAGCGCGTCGAGCACGTTCGGCTCGAAGCCGGCCAGGCCGAACACGCCGGCCTGCTGCACTTCGACCACGTAGACCGTGGACGCCGCCTCGCCTTCGCCGGTCGAGCAGGTCAGGGTGACGCCCAACACCACCTCGAACGCGTTCTCGCCCAGGCGCTGCACGCGCTGGTTGAGGTTCATGTTGATCTGCGGCTGGGTCTGCTCGTTGAACACGAGCGGCGCCTTGGGCGACTCGAACGAGACGTCCTTGACGTAGATCTTCTCGACGCTGAACTGCGGGCCGGTGGCCTGCGCGGGCTCGGCGCCGCCGTTGAGGGCTTGCTCGGACATCTTGTAACTGCTCCAGGGCGGAAATCGGAAAAGAGGGCGATTATCGCACTTCTGCGGCTCAGCCGCGCCCCTTGGCCAGCGGCAGGTCGGCCTGCTGCCAGCCGCCGATGCCGCCGTCGAGCACATGGACATGCTCGAAACCGGCCTTCTTCAGCCGCTTGGCGGCGTCGCCGGCGCTCTGGCCGGTCTTGCACACCAGCACGACCGGCAGCGATTTCGCCGCCGCGAGCTTCTTGTTCTCGGGGTCGAACTGGCTCATCTGCACGTTCTTCGAGCCCGGAATGTGACCCTTATCGAAGTCCGCGATCGGGCGCAGGTCCACGACCAGCGCGTTCTCGCGGTTGACCAGGGCGGTCACCTCGGCCGGACGCAGCACCTT
>JAFAEU010000346.1 GCA_023423855.1 Pseudomonadota bacterium
CGTAGTTCAGGTGCGACTGCGTGCCCTCGCCCCAACCCTGTCCGGTCATGCCGCCGGAGCCGATCGCGATCTTCGACTGGATGATGTTCCAGCCTGCGCCGAGCGGATCGTTGCCGGGGTCGCGGAAGGTCAGGATGCGGTCCTGCTGGTACGGGCGCAGGAAGGAGAACCACGCGATTGGCGCGAACAGCGCCAGCCCCGCCGCGAACGCCGCGCCCGCGGACGCGGCGATGAACCACCACCACGACAGGCCGGCCAGGTACAGCGCGAACACGCCGCTGGCCACGACCAGCATCGCCGTGCCGAAGTCCGGCTGCAGCAGGATCAGCCCGGTGGGCGCGGCGATGATCGCCGCGGTGGCCAGCACCACGCCCGGGCGCGGCGGCAGCGGCGCCTGGCTGAGCGCCCAGGCCGCCATCATCGGCAGGCTCAGCTTCATCAGCTCGGCCGGCTGGAAATAGAACACGCCCAGGTTGATCCAGTGCGCGCCGCTGCGGCCGGTGCCGATGAACAGCACCGCCAGCAGCGGCAGCAGCGACAGCGCGTAGACCACCGGCGTGGCCCGCCGCAGCGGCGGCGGCGGGACCCGCGACAGCAGCCACATCACGCCCAGCCCGACCACGTAGCGCGCGCCCTGCGACTGCACCAGCGCCATGTTCTGGCCGCCGGCGCTGTGCAGCACCGCCAGCCCGATGCCCATCAGCGCCAGCAGCGCCGCGAGCAGCGGCCAGTCGAGCGTGCGCGTGAAGCGCAGGAACAGGTCGAGCAGCCAGCGCAGGATCACGTTCATCGCGGCGCCTCCTGCCTCGAACCGGTTCCGGTGGCGTCGGCGGACGCGCCCGTGGCGACGTTGCCGAAGTCCGGCAGGGCCGCGGCGACCCCCTCCCCGCTTTCGACCTCGGGCATCACCCCGAGCAGCCACGCATCGAAGATCTTGCGCGCGATCGGCGCCGCCGCGCTGCCGCCGTAGCCGCCGCCCTCGACCGCGATCGCGAGCGCGATGCTCGGCTCCTCGGCAGGCGCGAAGCCGATGAACAGCGCGCGGTGGCGCAGGTGCATCGGCAGGCTGCGCGGGTCCACCGCCGCGGTGCCGCGCCGGCTGACGACCTGCGCGGTGCCGGTCTTGCCGGCCATCAGGTAGCCGGCGCCGCTGGCGACGCGCCAGCCGGTGCCGCCGGGCTGCATGGTGTCCATCATGCCCAGCCGCACCATCTGCACGTTGTCCGGGCTCTGGCTGACCGGCAACGGCGTCGGCTGCGGCACCGGCGTCCACGGCGCATCGAAGCCTTCGCGCATCGACGCCACCAGGTGCGGCCGCCGCAGCATGCCGTCGGCGAGGCCGGCGGTCGCGCGCACCAGCTGCAGCGGCGTCACCTTCCAGTCGCCCTGGCCGATGGCGGCGTTGACGGTGTCGCCCGGGTACCAGCGCTCCTTGCGCGCGGCCAGCTTCGACGCCGGCGACGGCAGGATGCCGTCGATCTCGCCGCTGAGGTCGATGCCGGTCGGCGCGCCGAAGCCGTAGTGCGCCATGTACTGGTCGAAGCGCTCGATGCCGAGGTCGAGCGCAAGCTTGTAGTAGTACGTATTCACCGACTTCGAGATCGACTTGCGCAGGTCGGTCCAGCCGTGGCCGCCGCGGCTGGCGTCGCCCCAGCCGCGGCTGGTGCCGGGCAGGTAGAACATGCCGGTCGACAGCACCTGGTCCTCGGGCTTGCGCAGGCCGCTGTCGAGGCCGGCGAGCGCGATCATCGGCTTGATCGTCGACCCCGGCGCGACGCCGCCGAGCACCAGACGGTTGAACAGCGGCCGCGACGGATCGTCCACCAGCCGCCGGTAGTCGGTATTGGAAATGCCGTTGACGAACAGGTTCGGATCGAAGCTCGGCAGGCTGACCATCGCCAGCACCTCGCCGGTCTTCGGATCGAGCGCGATCGCCGAGCCGGTCTGTTCGCCGAACGCCATCACCATCGCCCGCTGCAGCTCGATGTCGATGCCCAGGCGCAGGTCCGCGCCGGCCTGCGCCGGCACCATGCCGATGCGCCGCAGCGCGCGGCCCTCGACGTTGGTCTCCACCTGCTCGTAGCCGATGCGGCCGCGCAGTTGTTCGTCGTAGTAGCGTTCGATGCCGGTGCGCCCCGTGTGCGGGAACAGCACCTGGTTCGCACCGTAGCGCGCGACATCGCCCTCGTCGGTGCGGCCGACGTAGCCGACGATGTGCGCGAGCAGGTCGCCGTGCGGATAGCGCCGGTTGAGGTACGGCACCACCTCGACCCCCGGGAAGCGCCAGCGATCGACCGCGAAGCGCGCCACCTCCTCGTCGCTGACGCGCTGCTTGAGCGTGATCGAGCGGAAGCTGCGCGTGGCCTTGCGCGTCGCCTCGAAGCGCGCGAGCTCCTCCGGCGACAGCGCCACCACCTTCGACAGCTCGGCCAGCATGCGCGGGATGTCGCCGGCGTCCTCGGGCGTCACGTCGATGCGGTAGGCGGGGATGTTGTCGGCCAGCAGTTGGCCGTTGCGGTCGTAGATCAGCCCGCGCGCGGGCACCACCGGGTGCGGCTTGATGCGGTTGGCCTCGGACTGGCGCGCGTAGGCATCGTGGTCGACCACCTGCAGCTTGAAGTACCACGCGCCCAGCCCGAGCAGCGCGAGCAGCACCAGGCCGAAGCCGACGAACGCGCGCAGGCGGAACTGCGCGGCCTCGACCGACGGATTGCGGATCTGCTGGCGGCGCGCGCGCATCCCCGTCCCCGGCCGTCAGCGCAGCCGGCGCGCCTGGCGCAGGGCCTCGAACACCAGGAACAGCGGCACCCACAGCAGCATGCCGACCAGCGGCGCCAGCCAGTAGGTCCACGGCAGCTGCGGCTGGCCCAGCAGCAGGTGCAGGGCGGCGCTGACCACGCGGTCGTTGAGCAGCAGGCCGCCGATCGCGAGCGCCTGCTGCGACAGCGGGAAGAAGCGCAGCTGCGCGCGGAAGCGCTGCAGGATGAAGGCCATGATCACCAGCCGCAGCGCCTGTTCGCCCAGCAGCGCGCCGAACACGAGGTCCGCGACCAGGCCGACGAGGAAGGCAAAACCGAGGCCGGCGCGGTCCGGCTCCTCGATCACCCAGTACGCCACCACCAGCGCCAGCCAGTACGGCCGCAGGCCCTGCACCTGTGCCGGCAGCGGCAGCAGGCCAAGCAGCAGCGCGGCCAGGACGCTGACCGGCAGGATCCACAGGCGGGGGCTGCGGCGGTTCATGGCTGGCGCCCCTGCGGAGCGCGGGAGTCGGGAGTCGGGCGTCGGGCGTCGGAAGGCGCGGAACCGCCCGGCGGGGTTTCGCCCGCCTGCGTACCTTCATTGTCTTCCGGCTCCTCCGTCGCCCGCTCCTGCGATTCCCGATTCCCGATTCCCGATTCCCGGTTCTCCCGCAACAGCAGCACGTCCCGTCCGCGATCGAGCTGCGCCGCCGGCACCAGTTCGCCGACCAGGAAGGCATGGCTGTCGTCGGGCCGCAGCTCGATGATCGTGCCGACCGGGAACCCCGGCGGGAAGCGTCCGCCCAGGCCCGAGGTCACCATCACGTCGCCGACCTTGACGTCGCTCGACACCGGGATGTTGCGCACCTCCAGCCGGTCGCTGCGGCCGATGCCGTAGGCCACCAGGCGCACGCCGGTGCGCGAGATCGACACCGGCACCGCGTGGTCGAGGTCGGTCAGCAGCAGCACCGTCGCCGTGCCAGGCGTGACCGCGATGATCTGGCCGACCAGGCCGCCGGCGTCGATCACGCTCTGGCCCTGGCGCACGCCGTCGTTGCCGCCGGCATCGAGCATCAGGCGCTGCCGCGTGGGATCGAGGTCGATGTCGAGG
>JAFAEU010000353.1 GCA_023423855.1 Pseudomonadota bacterium
TCGCGGAAGATCTTCGGGTTGGTCACGAACAGGTCGTCGCCGACCAGCTGCACGGTCTTGCCGACGCGGTCGGTCAGCTGCTTCCAGCCGGCCCAGTCGTCCTCGGCCATGCCATCCTCGATGGTGATGATCGGGTACTGCGCGGCCCAGTCGGCGAGGAAATCGACGAACTGCTCGCTGGTCAGGCGCTTGTTCTCGCCGACGAGGTTGTACTTGCCGCTGTCGTGGAACTCGCTGGAGGCCACGTCCAGGCCCAGCAGTACGTCGTCGCCGGCGCTGTAGCCGGCCTTGCCGATCGCCTCGAGGATGGTGTCGAGCGCTTCCACGTTGCTGCGGAAATCCGGGGCGAAACCGCCCTCGTCGCCGACCGCCGTGCTCAGGCCGTGGCCCTTGAGCACCGACTTGAGCGCGTGGAAGATCTCGGTGCCGCAGCGCAGCGCCTCGGAGAACGAGGCCGCGCCGACCGGCAGCACCATGAACTCCTGGAAGTCGACGTTGTTGTCGGCATGCGCGCCGCCGTTGATGATGTTCATCATCGGCACCGGCAGCACGGGTTCGCGGCCGCCGGCGAGGGACTTCCACAGCGGCAGTTGCTTCGACGCCGCCACCGCGTGCGCGTTCGCCAGCGACACCGCCAGCAGCGCGTTGGCGCCCAGGCGCCCCTTGTTCTCGGTGCCGTCGAGGTCGATCAGGCGCTTGTCCAGGCCGGCCTGGTCGTCGGCCTCGAAGCCGGCCAGGGTGTCGGCGATCGTGCCGTTGACGTTGCCGACCGCCTTCTGCACGCCCTTGCCGAGGTAGCGCGTCTTGTCGCCGTCGCGCAGTTCGACCGCTTCCTTGGCGCCGGTGGACGCGCCCGACGGCACCGCGGCACGGCCGAACGATCCATCGGCGAGCGTGACTTCGGCTTCGAGGGTGGGATTACCGCGGGAGTCGAGGATTTCGCGGGCGTGGATCCTGGCAATCGTGCTCATCGTGTCGTCTGGTTCCGGGGTCAGAGGGTGGATTCGAGAAAACCGTTGTTCTTGGTGATGCCGTCCAGCGCCAGCAGCGTTTCCAGCAGCGCCTCCATCCTGTCGAGCGGCCAGGCGTTGGGGCCATCGGACAGCGCCTTGGCCGGGTCGGGATGCGTCTCCATGAACACGCCGGCCACGCCCACCGCGACCGCGGCGCGCGCCAGCACCGGCACGAACTCGCGCTGGCCGCCGCTGGAGGTGCCCTGCCCGCCCGGCAGCTGCACCGAATGGGTCGCGTCGAACACCACCGGGCAGCCGGTGTCGCGCATCACGCTCAGCGAGCGCATGTCGGAGACGAGGTTGTTGTAGCCGAAGCTGGCGCCGCGCTCGCAGACCATGATCTGGTCGTTGCCGGTGGACTTCGCCTTCTCGACCACCGGCTTCATGTCCCAGGGCGAGAGGAACTGGCCCTTCTTGATGTTCACCGGCCTGCCGGCGCTGCAGACCTTCCTGATGAAGTCGGTCTGGCGCACGAGGAAGGCCGGCGTCTGCAGCACGTCGACGACCGAGGCGACCTCGTCCATCGGCGTGTACTCGTGCACGTCGGTCAGCACGGGGACGCCGATCTGGCGCTTCACCTCGCCGAGCACGCGCAGGCCTTCCTCCATGCCCGGGCCGCGGAAGCTGGTGCCCGAGGTGCGGTTGGCCTTGTCGAAGCTGGACTTGAAGATGAAGTTGATGCCGAGTTTGCCGGTGATTTCCTTGAGCTTGCCGGCGACGTCGAGCTGCAGCTGCTCGCTCTCGATCACGCAGGGGCCGGCGATCAGGAAGAACGGCTGGTCGAGGCCGACTTCGAAGCCGCAGAGTTTCATGCCGTTTGCTCCTTTCCCCGCTTGCGAGGAAAGGCTGGGGTGGGGGCCAGCGGGAGGCAATGCCGCGTCGGTTGCCCCCACCCCAACCCTCCCCCGCAAGCGGAGGAGGGAGTCTGGTTGCGAGTGCGGAAGGAGGTCATGCGCTGGCCTCCTTCAGCAGCTTGCCCCCGGCCTTCTGCTCGCGCGCGGCGCGGACGAAGCCGACGAACAGCGGATGACCGCCGCGCGGCGTCGACAGGAACTCCGGGTGCGCCTGGCAGGCAATGAACCACGGATGGTCCGGCAGTTCGATCATCTCGACCAGCAGGTCGTCCATCGACTTGGCCGAGATCACCAGGCCGGCGTCCTCCAGCTGCGTGCGGTAGCGGTTGTTGAATTCGTAGCGGTGGCGGTGGCGCTCGCCGACCACGTCCTTGCCGTACAGCTCGCGCGCCCGGGTGCCGGGCTTGATGCGCTGCTCCTGCAGGCCCAGGCGCATGGTGCCGCCGAGGTCGGACTTCTCGTCGCGCTTCTCGACCTCGCCCGAGCTCGTGCGCCATTCGGTGATCAGGCCGATCACCGGATGCGGGGTGCGGCGGTCGTTCTCGGTGCTGTTGGCGCCTTCCAGCCCCGCCAGGTTGCGGGCGACGTCGACCACCGCCGCCTGCATGCCGTAGCAGATGCCGAAGTACGGGATCCCGCGCTCGCGCGCGTGCTGCGCGACCAGCACCTTGCCCTCGAATCCGCGGTCGCCGAAGCCGCCCGGCACGAGGATGCCGTCGACCCGGCCCAGCACCGCCTCCGCGCCGTCGCGCTCGACGTCCTGCGACTCGATCCACTTCAGGTTCACGCGCGTGCGCTGGCGGATGCCGCCGTGCTTGAGCGCCTCGCCGACCGACTTGTAGGCGTCCTTGTGGTCGACGTACTTGCCGACGACCGCGATCGTGACCTCGTCGATCGGATGCTCGGTGGCGTCCACCACCGACAGCCATTCCGACAGGTCGGCCGACGGCGCGGCCTTGTCGGCCAGCCGCAGCCGGTCGACGACGATCCCGTCCAGGCCCTGCGCGTGCAGCCACATCGGGATCTTGTGGATGTTGTCGAGGTCGACGGCCGAGATCACCGCCTTCTCCGGCACGTTGGTGAACGAGGCGATCTTGCGGCGCTCGCCGTCGGGCAGCGGCTGCTCGGACCGGCACAGCAGCACGTCGGGCTGGATGCCGATCGAGCGCAGTTCCTTGACCGAGTGCTGGGTCGGCTTGGTCTTCAGCTCGCCGGCCGCGGCGATGTACGGCACCAGGGTCAGGTGCATGAACACGGCCTTGTCGGCGCCGCGGTCGGTGCGGATCTGGCGGATCGCCTCCAGGAACGGCAGCGACTCGATGTCGCCGACGGTGCCGCCGATCTCGACCAAGGCCACGTCGTAACCTTGCGTGGCGGCGTCGATGCAGCGCTTGATCTCGTCGGTGATGTGCGGGATCACCTGCACGGTGGCGCCGAGGTAGTCGCCGCGGCGCTCCTTGCGGATCACCGACTCGTAGATCTTGCCGGTGGTGATCGAGTTCTTGCCCGACAGGCGGACGTTGATGAAGCGCTCGTAGTGGCCGAGGTCGAGGTCGGTCTCGGCGCCGTCGTCGGTGACGTAGACCTCGCCGTGCTGGAACGGGCTCATCGTGCCCGGGTCGACGTTGATGTAGGGGTCCAGCTTCATCATCGTCACCCGGAGGCCGCGGGCCTCGAGGATCGCGGCCAGCGAGGCGGCCGCGATGCCCTTGCCGAGCGAGGACACCACGCCGCCGGTGACGAAGACGAGCGGCGTGACGGGACTGGGGGAGGTCATGGGAAAGGCACCCGCTGGAAAGCCCCATTCTACAGGCAAGCGCCCCGCCCTGCCCGCCCCGGCGGCGCCGGGCCGGCCGGTCATTTAC
>JAFAEU010000426.1 GCA_023423855.1 Pseudomonadota bacterium
GCCCTGGTTGCTGGCCTGGGCGAGGAAGTCGGCCTGCTTTTGCGTCAGCGGGCTGGTGGTCTCGGTCAGGATCACGTCCAGCGTCGGCAGCACCGGCGCGGCGTCGTCGAGCGCGAAGCCCACGCCCAGCACCAGCATCCCGTGCAGCAGCAGCGACAGCACCATGGTGGCGCTGAGGCGTTCGCGTTCGCCGATGCGCGGCGGGGCGGGGGGGAGGGCGAGGGTGGACACGGAGGGCGTGGTGGGCAATGGGTGGCGGGTCAGTCAGGGCCGGAAGCCGGAAGGGCGCCTGTCCCCATTGTCACCTGTCATCCCGAGCGCCGCGAGGGATCTGCATTTTCCCGGGCGCCAGGCGCGGACGCAGATCCCCCGGGGCGC
Source organism: Pseudomonadota bacterium (assembly GCA_023423855.1). Taxonomy (GTDB): domain Bacteria; phylum Pseudomonadota; class Gammaproteobacteria; order Xanthomonadales; family Xanthomonadaceae; genus Luteimonas. Next base: position 379 of record JAFAEU010000426.1, read on the forward strand.
TCGGGATGATGGGCTGGCAACGAAGAACCGCCAACCACCAGCCGCCTCTTACCGCTTCTCGATCGCATCGAACAGCATCCCCGCGATATTGATCCCGAACTGCTTGTCCAGCTCCCGGATGCAGGTTGGGCTGGTAACGTTGACCTCGGTCAGCCGGTCGCCGATCACGTCCAGGCCGACGAAGCGCATGCCGCGGCGCTTCATCTCCGGCCCCACCTGCGCCGCGATCCAGCGGTCGCTTTCGCTCAGCGGCCTGCCTTCGCCGCGGCCGCCGGCGGCGAGGTTGCCGCGGAATTCATCGCCCTGCGGGATGCGCGCCAGGCAGTAGTCGACCGGCTCGCCGTCGATCAGCAGGATGCGCTTGTCGCCGTCGACGATCTCGGGCAGGTAGCGCTGTGCCATCGCCAGGTGGCGGCCGCCGCCGGTCAGGGTTTCCAGGATCACGTTGAGGTTGGCCTCGCCGGCCCTGGCGCGGAAGATCGAGCGGCCGCCCATGCCGTCGAGCGGCTTGAGCACGGCATCGCCGTGTTCGGCGACGAAGGCCTTGAGCGTCGCGACGTCGCGGCTGACCACGGTCGGCGGGCAGCACTGCGGGAACTCGAGCGCGGCCAGCTTCTCGTTCATGTCGCGCAATCCGCGGGGATCGTTGACCACCTGCGCCCCCTGGCGCTGCGCCGCGCCCAGGATCAGGGTGTCGTGGATGTAGTCGGCGTCGACCGGCGGATCCTTGCGCATCAGCACCACATCGCCGGCGCCCAGCGCACGTTGTGACGGCTGTCCCATTTCAAACCAGCCCGCCGGATCATCGCGGACTGCCAGCGGCGCCAGCCGCGCCTGCGCGGTGCCATGAACCATGCCAAGGCCGCCCGGCAGCACGTAGTGCAGCGCGTGGCCGCGGCGCTGCGCTTCCAGCAGCATCGCGAAGGTCGAATCCTTGGCGATCCCGATCGATTCGATCGGATCCATCACCACCACGACATCGAGGGACATGTGAACCACCTGTGGCACTTTCTGACAAATGTTAGCAGCCGTTGCGCGTCACTTTCGCCCGTGGAGACGACGGCTTGCGCAATCTTCTTCATGGGAACTTGACAGTCCCGCAGGAGGCTGGAATATACGGCGATCGCGACGATGCGGGCAGTGACCCTGCATCGAGCGCCGGGGGAACGAAGAATGACGCAAGACGATAGTCGCGCCGGCAGCCTCGATGGCCTGCGGGTCATGGTCATCGATGATTCGAAGACCATCCGCCGCACCGCCGAGACGCTGCTCAAGCGCGAGGGCGCCGACGTGGTGACCGCCGTGGACGGCTTCGAGGCGCTCGCCAAGATCGCCGACCAGAAGCCGCAGATCATCTTCGTGGACATCATGATGCCGCGCCTGGACGGCTACCAGACCTGCGCGCTGATCAAGAACAACCAACTGTTCAAGAGCACGCCGGTGATCATGCTCTCGTCCAAGGACGGGCTGTTCGACAAGGCGCGCGGGCGCATCGTCGGCTCCGAGCAGTACGTCACCAAGCCATTCACGCGCGAGGAACTCCTCGACGCGATCCGTACCCATGTCAAGGCGTGAAGGGGGAACCGCCATGGCTCGAATCCTGATCATCGAGGACTCACCGACCGACACGGCGGTGCTGACCCAGGTGCTTGAACGCAACGGCCACCAGGTGCTGGCCTCGACCAGCGCCGAGGACGGCATCGAGGCGTGCAAGCGCGAGAAGCCCGACCTGGTGCTGATGGACGTCGTGCTCCCGGGCATGAACGGCTTCCAGGCCACGCGCGCGCTCGGCCGCGACGCCGGCACCAAGGAGATCCCGGTGCTGATCGTCAGCACCAAGGGCATGGAGACCGACCAGGCCTGGGGCATGCGTCAGGGCGCCAAGGGCTACCTGGTCAAGCCGCCGAAGGAAGACGTGCTGATCGGCGAGATCAACCGCCTGCTGGGGACGGCGGGATGAATCAGCGTCGCGACCCGTTCGCGATGCTGCTCGACTTCGAGCAGCGCAGCCTCGCGCACGCCGCGGGCCTGCCGGAGCAGTTCGACGCGCCGGGCCTGTGGCGCGGCGTCGGCTACCGCATCGGCGTGCGCCGGCTGGCGTCCGGGTTCGACGAGGTGCTGGAAATCCTGCCGCTGCCGCAGATCACGCCGGTGCCCGGCGCGCAGGCGTGGATGCTCGGCGTCGGCAATGTCCGCGGCAGCCTGCTGCCGATCGTCGACCTCAAGCAGTTCCTCGAGGGCGAGCGCACCGTGCTGCACGAGACGCAGCGGGTACTGATCGTGCGCCAGCCCGATGGCGACGTCGCGGTCACGATCGACGAGTTGTACGGGCAGCGCAGTTTCCAGGAAGAGCAGCAGATCGAGCCGGAAGCGCTCGCCGAAGGCCGCTACGGGCATTTCGTCGAGCGCGCCTACCGGTTCGCCGACCAGAACTGGGGTGTGTTCAGCCTGAGCAAGCTGGCACGGACACCGGAATTCAGACAAGCCGCGGCCTGACGGTCGCGTCCAGCAAGACAGAGCAGGGGCAGGGGTAAGAGCATGAGCACAGTAGTCGATTCGATCGCAGGCAAGGGTCGCGGACTGGGAAGCAACTTCTGGATCGCGGCGCTGGTCACCACGCTCGTGATCTTCGGTGCCAACACCGGTTACGCGGGCTGGAAGGCGGCGCGGCTGGGCGGCGCGAGCACCGCGGCCTCGAGCCTGCAGGTGAATTCGCAGCGCCTGGCCAACCAGGGCCGGGAAGCGGTGGCCGGCAGCCCCGCGGCCTTCGACGCCTTCAAGGACACCAAGGCGCAGATCGACCGCGACGTGCAGCAGCTGAACGCGAACTTCGGCGATACGGCGGGCGTCTCCGGCCCGATCCGCACCGTCACCGAGACCTGGACGCCGCTGGCGCAGAGCGCCGAGCAGGTGGCCGCGAGCCAGGCGGCGGTGAGTGGTTTCGCCGAGAACGCCAACCGCTTCAGCCTGGCGGTGCCGCAGTTGCAGGCGCAGCTCGACGAACTGGTGCGTGCGATGTCCTCGAGCGGTTCGCCGGCCTCGCAGGTCTACATCGCGCTGCGCCAGAACGTGCTGGCGGGCAACATGGCGCGCCGCGTCACCGAAATCCAGGCCGGCGGCAGC
>JAFAEU010000086.1 GCA_023423855.1 Pseudomonadota bacterium
GCGCTGCACCGTCCGTCGCGGCCGGTGCACGGCAAGCCATCCGACGGCAAGGGCCCGACGATCCGCGGCCTCACCTTCACCCAGTACGCCTACCGCGCGATCGACATCGAGGGCGAGAAGCCCTCGACCACGGCCAACCAGGAGCCGACCGACGATCCGGTGGGCGTGTCCGCCCGCGACGCGCACGGCAAGGCGGTGACGGGGACGACGCTGGAGCACGTCACCATCAGCTTCACCTCGCGCGTGGCCGGTTATTTCCGTGGCGACGGGCTCACGATCCGCAACTCGCTGGTGAGCGACACCGGCACCGAAGGCATCTACGTCATCGGCTCCTCGGACGTGCTGCTGGAGCGCAACATCGTCCGCCGCAACAACATCGAGAAGCTGACCGGCTACTTCCCGGCGGCGGTGAAGATCTTCAACCAGTCCCACGACGTGGTGGTGCGCGACAACCTGGTCATCGACCATCCCGATTCGAACGGCGTCTGGTACGACGTCGGCAACGTCGATGGCGTGTTCGCCAACAACCATGTCGAAGGGACGCTGATCGGCTTCTTCTTCGAGATCTCGAAGGGCGTGGTGGTGGCCGGCAACGTGTTCGTGGACAACGAGCAGGGCATCCGCGTGCTGAACAGTTCGGATGCCCGCGTCTACCACAACACCTTCTTCAACTCGCCGGCGATGTTCGACCGCAACGAGCGCAGCGCCAGGGACGACCATTTCGGCTGGCACCCGCAGACGGGGCCGGACGTCGACGAGCGCGAGGGGCACGTGTTCGAGGGCAACCTGCTGGTCGCCGGCGCGGGCTTCGAAAAGCCGCTGCTGCACTTCGACCAGCCCGCCGCGCTGTGCGGCACGGTGCCCCGACCGATGACGACGAAGGTCGACGGCAACGTCTACGTGCGCACCGGCGCGGGCGACGCACCGCTCATCACCTGGAGCCCCGTCGCCGGAAAGAACTGCCTGGCGAACTTCGCGACGCTGGAGGCCTTCCGCAAGGCCACCGGGCTGGAAGCGCATGGCGTTGCATTGCCCGGTCACGACGGCACGCTGTTCCGCAGCGTCGAACTGCGCCGCTTCGACCTGGCGCAGCGGCCGCAGGGCGTGCAGGAGGTCGTAGTCGCGCCCGAGGCGTTGAAGGCGCTTGGATGGAGCGGGGAAGCCCATCTGCCCGGGGCGTTCCCGACGGAGGCGCGTCGGGAGTAGGTGCCGCCCGCCAGATGCCCGTATCGGAGGGGAGGCTCGAGCAATCCGTCACCCCGGCGAAGACCGGAATGACGGGATTCACTCTCACGGCGGCAGCGCGATCGTCGCGCCGTCCTCGCCGCTGTTGCGGAAGGGCCCTCGCGGCGATCGCGCGTGGCACAGGCTGCACTTGTCCATGTCGCCGGGGAAACGGTCGGAGCGGCTGTGGACCATGTGCACACGGATGTCCAGGGCGCCGTCGGGTTCGAATGCGAGCGGGCTGTGGCAGGCATGGCAGGCGCTGCGGTCGCCCAGGCCGTGCAGCACGTTGGAGAGCGCCGACTGCCCGGAATGGCAGGTGGTGCATCGCCCGGTTTCCGGGGTGAACGCCGTCGGTGTTTCGGTCCCCACCTGCAGCTTGATGGTGGTGCCGCGGTTGAGCGCCTCGCCGGCGAAATCGCGGCGGAACTTCAGCGCCATGGTGTAGGTGCCGGGCTGCGCATCCGGCGGCAGGGTGAACGCGACTTCGTCCGATACCGGGGCCTCCCAGAGTCCGGGGTCCCCGAGCGCGCCGGGGAAGACGGTGTTCGGCACCAGCGAGGCCAAGCCGGTGAAGCCGTCCGGGACCACGCTTGCCGAGGTCGCCTGCGGCAGGAAGAACTGCTCGATGCCGGTGGTCGCGCGCGGCACGCGGACCTTGTCGACCGGGCCGCTCAGGGTCACGAACGAATTGCCCTCGCGGTGCTTGAGCGCGTAGTAGGTGGTCATCTCCAGGCTGAAGCCGTCGAAATAGCGGATGCCGCTGGGGATCTCGTCGCGCAGGAACTCGGCGTACGTCGGCAGGGAGCCGGCCGGATGCAGCCGCCGGCCTTCGCCATCATGCAGGGTGATGCGCGCGCGCAGCGACTCGCCGGGCTGGTAGTAGCGGCCGTTGGCGGGCGCGGTGACGAGTTCGATCTGCGGCTGGAAGCCATAGCCGTACTGGAGTTGGGCGGGCGTCGGCGCCACCAGCCGCTGCACACGGATGCGCTGCGGTTGCTGGCTCCACCAGAGCGCCAGCGAGCGTGCGCGCGGATCGAGGCGGCGCGCGTCGCGTTCCGGGGACAGGTGGGTCCGGAACTGCACCAGCGCCTGGGCGACGAAGCGCGTCGCGTTGCTGCAGTCGTACCTGGCCCGGCAGCCGGTGGCGATCTGGCGGGCGTTGAAGCGCCGCACGAAGCCGTCGCCGGTGGCGGTGCCGCCGCGCCGCGGGTGGTTGTCGCTGCCGGTCTGCGCGAGCAGCGGTTCGCCGACGGGCTGCCCCTGCGCATCGAGGCCGAGCAGGACGAAACTGCCGGACGCTTCCATCCAGCCTGCGTTGCGGTAGAAGCGCATCCGCGTCCAGGTGCCGTCGCCGGGCGCGCGCCAGTCTTCCTCCACCATCTCCACGCCCTGCCAGTCGAGTCCGGACAGGTCGCCGTTCTCGATCACCGGGTCGATGCCGCGATCGGTCGCGGTGGTCGCGGTGGAGATGAGGTCGATTTCCTGCAGGTAGCGGCGAGGGTCGCCGATGCGCGCCAGGTCGGCGGCGACGCCGTTGTCGAAGCGCAGGCTCAGTCCAACCGGCAGCGCCTGCCGCGTGGATGCCGACAGCAGCAGCGGCAGCAGCATGGACAGGGCGAGGGCGCAGGCAGCCGGACGGCTCATGACGCGTCTCCATGTGCGTTGGAAATCCCTTCGACCGTCCGGACGCTACCGCCACGGTCGGGACCCCGCCACTCTCGTTTGGGAGGATCAGAACCGTGCCCGCAGTGGAGTTTCCCGGCACGCCGCGAACCGGTTGATCGACGCGTCCGGTCGCCCGGGCGCCCTTCCGGCTTGCGTTTCGATCGCGCGATGGATCCGCTCCGGCCCGTACAGGCGCTGGCGCTGCAGGTGCAGGCGGATGGCGTTGGTTTCCGCCGGGTCGATGGCTTCCCCCAGCAGGGCGCGCCATGCGCGCTGGCGCGCGGGTTGGTCTTGGCCGAGCGCCAGCCAGGCGCGATGGGGATGGACCAGCGGATCGGGTTCGGCGAGCGTGGCGGCGCGATGGCTGGACCACCGGTAGTCGCCGGGATCGGCCACCATGCGCGCGCGCAGCGGGTTGAGTTCGATATGGCGCTGGCAGCGCAGGACGTAGCCGTCGTCGATGACCGGGCAGGCCTTGTAGCGACCCTCCCACAGCGTGCCCGTGCGGGAGTAGCGATCGTTGACGTAGCGGACGTAGACGCGTCCCAGCGCCTGCATCAGGCGGCCGACCTGGCCCGGCGCCATCGGCGTCACCAGCAGGTGGACGTGGTTGTCCATCAGCACGTAGGCGTGCACGGTGCAGTACTCGCGGCGGGCGATGTCGCGCAGGTCCTGCAGGTAGCGGATGCGGTCGACGTCGGCGAAGAAGCAGGGCTTGCGGTCGTTGCCGCGCTGGACGATGTGCTGCGCGATGCCGGGCAGGTCGATGCGGGGTGGGCGGGGCATGATCGCGTCCTTGCGATGGGTGCGGATCGAGCATGCAGGCGGGTGGAGAACGCCGTGATCCGGGAAAGGCGCCGGCGACTGTAGGAAAAGCCCACTCTGACCGCGCTTTTTCCCCGGTTTTTTGCGCGCCGGGACGATCGCGTGAACCTGCCGTGGTGGTGGGCCACTACAATCACGCCTCCTTCCGGCAGGCGCGACGATGGCTCCCAATGCGACGATCCACAAGGTGGAGCTGCAGGTCAGCGACCTGGACCGGCACTACTACGCCGGGCACAACCTGACCCTGGCGCAGCATCCGTCGGAGACCCCCGGGCGGCTGATGGTGCGCCTGGTCGCGTTCGCGCTGTTCGCGGACGAGCGGCTGGAGTTCGGGCGCGGCCTGAGCAGCGAAGAGGAACCCGATCTCTGGCAGCGCGACTACACCGGCGACATCGAGCGCTGGATCGACCTCGGGCAACCGGACGAAAGCCGGATACGCAAGGCCTGCGGGCGCGCTCGGCAGGTGGCGGTGGTGAGCTACAGCGGCGGTAGCGCCGAGATCTGGTGGAACAGGAACACGGCGGCGCTGGCGCGGCTGAAGAACCTGACGGTGATCGACATCGCGCCCGATTCGGTGGAGGCCGTGGTCGGGCTGCTCGAGCGCGGCATGCGCCTGACCGCGATGATCCAGGACGGCGAGCTGCAGCTGATGAGCGAGCGCGCGAACGTCGCGCTGACGCCGCGCGTGCGGATGGCGCCGGCGGATTGACGGATGACAACCCCGGCTCCCGCGCGCGACCCGTACCCTGACGCGCTGCGCGCCTGCGCGCTGCTGGTGGTGGTGCTCGGGCACTGGATCGCCACCTTGCCGCGCATGGCCGGTGGGCAACTGGTGGACACCGACCACCTGCTGGCGGTGTGGGACGCCGCCGGCTTCCTCACCTGGGTGGTGCAGGTGGTGCCGCTGTTCGTGTTCGTCTCGGCCGCCGTCAGCGCCGAGGGCGTTGCGCGGCGGCTTGCGGCGGGCGAACAGAAGCAGTGGTGGGCGGCGCGTGCGCTGGGGCTGGCGCGGCCGACGGTGACGTATCTCGTGGTGCTGGTGGCGCTTGCCGGTATCGCGTGGCTGGCGGGCGGGCGCCTGCTCGGCGTGTTCAACCAGTCGCTCACGATCCACCTGTGGTTCCTGCTGATGCTGCTGACCGTGCAGGCGCTGCTGCCGTGGTGCCTGCGGCTGGACGCGCGCTTCGGCCTGGGCGCGGTGCTGGGCATGGTGGCCGTGGCCGCGTTGCTGGACGCGGCGCGCGCGGGCGTGTCGTCGCCCGAGGACGTGCGCTGGATCGGCGCCCGCGTCGCGGAGCGGCCGCCGGGAATCGCCTGGCTCAACATGCTGGTCGTGTGGCTGATCCCGCAGCAGCTCGGCATCGCATGGAAGCGCGGGCGCTTCCGCGGTGCGGGAGCGGGCGCGGGATTCCTCGCGCTGGGCGCGCTGTGGCTGGTGCTGGCGATGGGCAGCGGCTATCCGGTGGCGATGGTGGGCGTGGCGCTGGCCGGCAACAACATGCTGCCGCCGACGCTGGCGCTGGTGGGCGTGATGTGGCTGCAGGTGGGTGCGGTGCTGCTGTTCGAGCCGCTGGCCAGGCGCCTGTTGGCCGGCCGTACGCTGGCGCGCGCCATCACGGTGCTCGGCGCGCTCGGGATGCCGCTGTACCTGTGGCACAAGCTGGCCGAGCTGCCCGCGGCCTGGCTGGGCGAGAGGCTCGGGCTGCCGATCGACGCCGGCGTGCCGGGCCAGCCGGGATTCTGGCCGGGGCGCGCGGGCTGGATCGCGCTGTGCCTGCTGATGGTGGCGCCGGTGATCGCGCTGGTGGTGCGCTTCGAGCTGCGGCGCGATCGTGAAGTGCCCGTGACCGGTCGGTTCGAGCGCATCGTCGTGGGCGGCGTTGCGCTCTACATCGGGTTGGCCGCCGCGCTGGCCTGGGGCGTCTGGCCGGGTGCCGTGGTCGGCCTGGCGGCCGTTTCGCTGGCGTCGTGGCAGCTTCGCAGGCGCTTGGGCTCGCTGTAGAAGCCGCTGGGCCGCGGCTGAAGCCGCTCCTGCAGCTGTGTTTTGATCGCAGCGGGTGATCAGGCGGGGCAGGGTAGACTTTCGCCTCGATGACTCACGCGCTGTCCGCCATCTCCATGTCGCGATTGCTGCTGACTTGCCTGTTGTTCGCGCTTGGCGCCCCGCATTCCGCGGCTGCGGAGCAGACGCTGCGGGTGATGAGCTTCAATGTGCGCGTGCCGGTGGAGTCCGATGGTCCCGATCGCTGGGAGGCGCGGCGCGATCTGCTGGTCCGCACGATCCGCGACGCGCGGCCGGACCTGCTCGGCACCCAGGAACTGGTCAAGGTGCAGGGCGACTACCTCGCAAAGCGGTTGCCGGAATACGCCTGGTTCGGGAGCGGCCGCGGCGGCGGCGATGAAGGCGAGCACATGGGCGTGTTCTACCGGCGCGATGCGCTGCGCCTGCTCGAATCCGGCGATTTCTGGCTGTCGGACACGCCGGAGGTGCCGGGCAGCATCAGCTGGGGCAACCTGTATCCGCGCATGGTCACCTGGGGCCTGTTCGAGCGCCGGGCGGACGGGCGCGGCGTCTACCTGTTCAACACGCACCTGCCTTATCGCGAGGAAGACGGGGCGGTGCGGGTGCGTTCCGTGGCGTTGATCCTGCAGCGGCTGGCGACGCTGCCGCCCGAAGTGCCGGTGATCCTCGTCGGCGACTTCAACGATGTCCCCGACAGTCCGGCGTATCGCGCGCTGGCCAACGCGCTCGGCGATGCCTGGTTGGAGGCGCCACGGCGGCAAGGTCCCGACGGCACCTTCCACGGCTTCAGCGGACAGGCGGAGCGGCGGATCGACTGGATGTTCCACCGCGGCCTACAGCCGCGGCACGCACGTACGTTGACCGACCATGCGGACGGGCGCTATCCCTCGGATCATTTCCCGGTCATGGTGGAATTCGACTGAGCCGGACACGCGCGTGGCACGCGCGCCATGCGTCCGTTCGTGCGACCGACAGCCGGATTTCGATGCAAACCGGCGATGAACGCGCCGGTTTGCGTGCGCGCCGCGCAGTCGCTATGGTGGTCCCGCATTCGTCTTTCGCACCGTGGATCCGCCGGTGCCTCCTCGAATCCCCTCCCCTTCATCCAGTCCAAGGAGACCCTCCATGGAGATTGCCGCCGCACGCGTTGCCAGCATCCACTACACCCTGACCGACGACACCGGGCGGGTCATCGACCAGTCGACGGAATCGCGGCCGCTGCGCTACTTCCACGGCGCGGGCAACATCATCCCGGGCCTCGAGAAGGCGCTGGCCGGCAAACAGGCCGGCGACGCGCTGAAGGTCGACGTCGCACCGGAAGAAGGCTACGGCGCGCGCAACGAGGGCTTGGTGCAGCTGCTGCCGCGCGAGGCGTTCAAGGGCGTGGACAAGGTCGAGCCGGGCATGCAGTTCGAAGCGCGCACCGAACGCGGCCCGCTGCTGGTGACGGTGGTCGAGGTGGGCGACGACAAGGTCCGCATCGACGGCAACCATCCGCTGGCGGGGCAGACCCTGCACTTCGACGTTCGCGTGCTCGACGTGCGCGACGCGACGGAAGGCGAGAAGCAGGTCGGGCGCGTCGATCCCGCCTGATCCGGCGGGCAATCGCCGGTCCTGGCGGTGGCTCCACGCGGACTTCAGGCGCGACGGGACGTGCGATCAGGCCGACGGCCGGCGCCTCCGAAACAATCGCTTCACCTGGCTGCGTCTATCGTTCGCCCCGCGGCCGAATCGTCGCCGCGTCCAGCATCCGTGGAGGGATCCATGATCCGCAAGGCCGTCCTGCTCCTCAGCGTCTCGCTCGTCGCCGCGTTCCCTGCTGCCCACGCCCAGCAGGACGATCCTGCGCCGGCCCGCAGCTACGCCTATGCCTTCTCCAACCAGGGCGGCGACGATGCCGACGGCATCGCGCGGCTCGACAGCTTCATCCAGCAGCGGCTGCGCGATGCGAACCTGCTGGCGACGGGCGCCGGCGACGGCAAGGTGGAGGTCACGGTGACGCACTACTACGCCCGGTCCGATGGCGCGCGCGCCTGGGCGGGCGTCATGGCCGGACGCGACAAGGTCGTCAGCCGGGTCCGCGTGCTGGATCGCGGGGGCAGGGCGCTCGATGAATTCGAGGTCAAGAGTTCCAATGCGACGGCGTTCGGATCGACGGCCGGGCTGCACGAGAAGCATGCCGACGAGATCGTGGCGCGGGTAAGGCAGGTGCAATAAAGCCGCCCCTCTCCGTCGTCCCCGCGAAGGCGGGGACCCAGCGTCTTCCGTTTTTTGTGTCGTTAGTGTCGAGAAATCAAAGACACTGGGTCCCCGCCTTCGCGGGGATGACGGATCTTGGAGGGCGATGGGGCAACGGGATGACAGCGGCGGCTGGCGCACTAGACTGTACGGATCCCGCTGCCGGAGGTCCGCCATGCGCATCACGAGTCTCCTGCTCCCGGCCATGCTGCTGGCGATGCCGGCAGCGGCCACGGATCCCGTCGCCACCGCGCCCGGTTTCGACGCCGCGCTCGCCGAACGGCTCGGCGCGGACGAGCGCGGCATGCGCAAGTACGTGCTGGTGATCCTCAAGACCGGGCCGCAGCGCGTGCCGGACGGACCCGAGCGCGACGAGATGTTCGCCGGGCATTTCGCCAACATGCAGCGCTTGTCGGAGGCCGGCAAGCTGGCGGTGGCCGGTCCGTTCTTCAAGGATCCGGCCGGCTGGCGCGGCCTGTACGTGTTCGCGGTGGACGACATCGATGCGGCGAGGGCGCTTGCGGAAACCGATCCCGTCGTCGTCAAGGGCGAAATGGTGCCCGAGTTCCACGAGTGGTATGGCGCCGCGGCGATGATGCTGGTTCCCGAGTGGCACGAGCGCCTGGTGCCGCCTGCGGAGCCCTGAGCCGCGAGGTCGGCCGGGCCGACGGCTTCACGCGCGATGGCGTTTGGCCTATCGTGCCGCCTCCCTTCCCGCATGGAACCGCCCGCATGATCCAGCGCATCGACGCCGGCCCCCGCATGTCCGAAGCCAGCATCCACGGCGGCGTGGTCTATCTCGCCGGGCAGGTGCCCGAAACCGACGGCGCCGACATCGAGACCCAGACCAGCGAAGTGCTGGCCGCCATCGATGCACTGCTGGCGCAGGCCGGCAGCGACAAGACCCGCATCCTGCGCGCGCAGATCTTCCTTGCCGACATCGGCGATTTCGCCGGCATGAACCGGGCCTGGGACGCGTGGGTCGTGCCCGGCAACGCGCCCTCGCGCGCGACGGTGGAGGCGCGGCTGGCGCGGCCGGAGTGGAAGGTCGAGATCGTGGTGACGGCGGCGGTTTGAGCCGCGTTGGCGGGGTGGGGCCCGCGTCCCCATTCAGCCCCCGGACTTCCGACATGGGCCCGGGCCCGTCGCCAGGTGCTAGAACCTCCGGCAATCCACCCGGAGTCCCGCCATGCGCACCACCCGCCGCGACCTGTTCAAGCTCGGCGCGCTCGCCGCCGCCTCCGCCGCGCTGCCGTCGATCGCCGCGTCCACGGCAACGACACCCGTGGCGCGCGCGTCGAAGCCGCTGAAGATCCTGATCCTCGGCGGCACCGGCTTCACCGGCCCGTTCCAGGTGCAGTACGCGCTGGCGCGCGGCCATGAAGTCACGCTGTTCAACCGCGGCAGGCGTCCCTCGCCGGAATGGCCCGGCGAGGTGGAGCAACTGCACGGCGACCGCAACAGCGGCGACCTCAAGGCGCTGGAAGGCCGCCAGTGGGACGTGTGCATCGACAACCCGACCAGCCTGCCGTTTTGGGTGCGCGACGCGGGCGCGGTGCTGAAGGACAGCGTCGGGCACTACCTGTTCATCTCGACGATCTCGGTCTACGCCGACGGCTCGAAGCCGGGCATCACCGAAGATGCGCCGCTCGCGGCGTACAAGGGCAAGGACGCGATGGCCGAGACGCGCGAAACGCTGATGGCCGACGTGGGGAACCTCTACGGCCCGCTGAAGGCGCTGAGCGAGACCGAGGCGCACCGGCAGTTCGGCAAGCGCGTCACCATCGTCCGCCCCGGCTACATCGTCGGTCCCCGCGACGAGACCGACCGCTTCACCTACTGGCCGCACCGCATCGCGCAGGGCGGCGAGGTGCTGGTGCCGGGCGACGGCGCCGACCCGGTGCAGGTCATCGACGGCCGCGACCTCGGCGAATGGATGATCCGCCTCGCCGAAAACGGCACGACCGGCATCTTCAACGCCTGCGGCCCCGACTACGCGCTGTCCACCGACGCGATGGTGCACGGCTGCCATGCGGTCACCGGCGGCCCGGCCACGTTCGCCCACGTGCCTGCGGACTTCCTCGAAAAACACGAGACCGGGCTGCCGATCTGGGTGTCGCGGTACGACGCCACATATGGCGGCTACGGTGCGGTGAGCAATGCGCGCGCGATCGAGGCCGGGCTGAGCTTCCGCCCGCTCGCCACGACCGTGGCCGACCTGCTGGCGTGGTTCCGCAGCCTGCCGGCGGAGCGGCAGGCGAAGCTCGGCGCGGGCCCGAGCCGCGAGCAGGAAGCGGCGCTGCTCAAGGCCTGGCACGCGCAGGCGGGTTGAACGGCGTTCCGGGTCGTCATCTGCATCGGGGCCGTCATCCCGGCGAAAGCCTCACCAGTCATCCCGGCCAAGCCTCATCCGTCATCCCGACGAAAGCCGGGATCCATTTTGATC
>JAFAEU010000110.1 GCA_023423855.1 Pseudomonadota bacterium
CGCGATATGCGATGCTGGCCCCGCGACCGCGGCGCTTGGCGCGCGGACCCGCTGGCCGTCGACCACGATCCCGCCCGGGCCACGCGCCCGGCCGCGGGACCCGGGCGCGGGGAACGGGTCGACGCGACGCGCCACGGACGCCTTCCGGACTGGCCCGCCCGCACCGAACACCCACCGCCGAGACTCCAGCATGAACCTCCCGCCCCGCCAGACCAGCGCCCTCGCGATCACCAGCCTCATCTCCGGCATCCTCGGCTGGACCCTCGTGCCGTGGATCGGCAGCATCGTCGCGATCGTCACCGGGCACATGGCGCGCGGCGAGATCCGGCGCGCGCCGGACCGGTTCGAGGGCGACGGCCTGGCGCTCGCCGGCCTGATCCTGGGCTACGCCATGCTCGCGCTGAGCCTGGTCGGCATCGTCGTGCTGCTCCTGTTCTTCGGTGGCCTGGTCTGGCTGGGGTTCAACGCCTGAGATGTACGGCCTCGCACGCCCCCTGCTGTTCGCGCTGGAAGCCGAGCGGGCGCACGCGCTCGGGCTGCGCTCGCTCGATGCCGTCCGGCGCCTCGGCCTGGTGCCCCTGCTGGGCGGTCGGGCCCAGCCGTTCCCGACCCGAGCCCTCGGGCTGACCTTCCCCAACCCCGTCGGCCTCGCCGCCGGCCTCGACAAGAACGGCGCCCACGTCGATGCCCTGTTCGCGCTCGGCTTCGGCTTCGTCGAGATCGGCACGGTCACTCCGCGCGCGCAGCCGGGCAACCCGCAGCCGCGCATGTTCCGGCTGCCACGCCATCGCGCGCTGATCAACCGGCTCGGCTTCAACAACGAGGGCGTCGACGCGCTGGTGGCCAACGTCGAGCGCGCGCGCAGGCGCAGCGGCCCGCTCGGCATCAACATCGGCAAGAACAAGGACACGCCCAACGAATCCGCCGACCGCGACTACCTGCACTGCCTGGAGCGCGTCTACCCGCTGGCGGACTACGTGACGGTCAACATCTCCTCGCCCAACACCGCCGGCCTGCGCGAACTGCAGGAGGAACAGGCGCTGCGGCGCCTGGTCGGCACGCTGCGCGAGGCGCAGGAGCGGTTGGGCGCGAAACACGGCAAGCGCGTGCCGATGCTGGTCAAGATCGCGCCGGACCTGTCCGACGATGACGTGCACGCCGCCGCGCGCGTGCTGAGCGACCTGCAGGTCGACGGCGTGATCGCCACCAACACCACGGTCTCGCGCATCAGCGTGCAGGACGACCCGAGCTCGCGCGAGACCGGCGGCCTGTCCGGCGAGCCGCTGATGAACAAGTCCACCGCGGTGCTGCGGATGCTGCGCACGCGCATGCCCGAGGCGATCCCGCTGGTGGGCGTCGGCGGCATCCTCTCCGGCGCCGACGCGGTGAAGAAGATGGCGGCCGGCGCCTCGCTGGTGCAGGTCTACACCGGCCTGATCTACCGCGGGCCGAGCCTGATCGGGGAGTGCGTGGAAGCCATCCGCCGGCGCAAGGAAGCACCGAGCCGGGGCAACCTGCCGAGCCTGTGAGCATTTGATGAGCGTCGCCTGCCGCGTGTCCCGTGACGCCGACCTGCGCGCGCGCAACACCTTCGGGGTGGCCGCGCGCGCGCCGGTGCTGGTCGAAGTCGACGATGCCTCCGGCCTCGCCGAAGTCTTCGCGCGGCACGTGCCCGCAGGCCTCCCGCCGCTGGTGCTCGGCGGCGGCAGCAACCTGCTGTTCGCGGGCGATCCGGCCGGCGTGGTGCTGTCGCTGCAGGCCGCCGGCATGCGCATCGTCGCCGACGACGGCACGCACGCGATCGTCCGCGTCGACGCCGGCGCCCACTGGCACGCCTTCGTGCGCTGGACGCTCGACCATGGCCTGTCGGGCCTGGAGAACCTCGCGCTGATCCCGGGCACGGTCGGCGCGGCGCCGATCCAGAACATCGGCGCCTACGGCGTCGAGGTGCAGGAGTTCGTCCACCTCGTCGAAGCCTTCGAGCCGGCCAGCGGCGACCGCCTGCGGCTCGCGCGCGCGGATTGCGCCTTCGCCTACCGCGACAGCCTGTTCACGCGCGACACCGACCGCTTCATCGTCACCGCGGTCGAGTTCCGCCTGCCGCGCGAAGCCGCGGTGCGCATCGACTATGCCGGCGTGCGCGAGGCGCTGGCGGCGGACGGCATCGACGCGCCTACGCCGATGCAGGTCTTCGAGGCCGTGTGCGCCATCCGCCGCCGCAAGCTGCCCGACCCGGCCGCGATCGGCAACGCCGGCAGCTTCTTCAAGAATCCGATCGTGCCGACCGCACGGGCCGATGCGCTCGCCAGCGCACATCCGCAACTGCCGCAGTTCCGCACCGGCGACGAGACCACCCGCAAGCTCTCGGCGGCCTGGCTGATCGACGCCTGCGGCTGGAAGGGCCATCGCGACGGCGATGCCGGCGTGTCGGCGCAGCACGCGCTGGTCCTGGTCAACCACGGCGAGGCCACCGGCGCGCAGCTGCTGGCGCTGGCGCGGCGGATCGCGGGTTCGGTGCTGGAGCGCTTCGGCGTGGCACTCGAGCCGGAGCCGCGGATCGTCGGCGAACGATGGTGAGCGGGGCGACGCCACAGCGATGGCCGACCTCCGTGTACGGCCGCGCCGCGCTGCTGATGCTGGGCAGCACGCTGTCGTTCGCGATGATGGCGCTGGCGATCCGCTTCGCCACCGCCACGATCCCGACCACCGAGATCGCGTTCTTCCGCAACCTCTTCGGCCTGGCCGCACTGATGCCGCTGATCCTGCGTCGCGGCGCCGCGCTGCCGCGCACCCGCCAGCTCGGGCGCTACTTCGTGCGCACGACCATCGGCCTGGCCTCGATGCTGTGCGGCTTCTGGGCCGTGGGCCACCTGCCGCTGGCGCAGGCGGTGTCGCTGTCGTACGCCACGCCGTTGTTCGTCACCATCGGCGCGGTGCTGTGGCTGGGCGAGAAGGTGCGCATCCGTCGCTGGATGGCGGTGGCCGCCGGCTTCGCCGGCGTGCTGGTGATCCTGCGGCCGGGCACCGGTTTCACGCCGGGCATGATCGTGGCCCTGATGGGCGCGCTGTTCGCGGGCATCGTCGCGATCCAGATCAAGCAGCTCTCGCGCTTCGACTCGCCGGACACGGTCGTGTTCTACACCTATGCGTTCTGGGTGCCGATGTCGCTGCTGCCGGCGCTGTTCCAGTGGACCTGGCCGGGCCCGACCGCCTGGCTGTGGCTGGTCGCGACCGGCGTCATGGGCACCTTCGGGCAATTGCTGTGGACGCGGGCGATCGCGCTCGGCGAAGTCTCGGCGCTGCAGCCGATCAGCTTCGTGCAGCTGCCGGTGCTGGTGGCGCTGGGCTGGTGGCTGTTCGGCGAGACGATCGACGCCTGGACCATGCTCGGCGCCGCGATCGTGCTCGGCGCCAACGGCTACATCGCGCACCGCGAGGCGATGCTGCTGCGGCGCGCGGCGACGCAGGCGCCGCTGGAGGCGGCGAAGCCGGGCGAGTAGGCCTCAAGGGAAGGCGCCTTCCCGCGAGCGCAGGAAGGAAACCCTGTCCTTTCGACCGCAGGGAGAAATCTTCCCTTCCCCTGCGCCGGAGACGGGATTTCTCCCTGCGGTCGAAATGACAGGATTTTTTGTCCCGGGGCTGCCTGCTCACTTGGGAGAAGAGCGAAGACGCTGGGTCCCCGCCTTCGCGGGGATGACGACGGGCGGCAAGCCTCAGCGGGCTTCCGTGCGCGAACGGATCGCGCCGGCCAGGTTGGCGAGCGGTTCGTCCAGGGTGTCGGGGGCCGCGGCCAGCAGTGGCGCGAGGTAACTCTGCCACCAGCGCTCGGCCTCGTCGTCCCGGCCGGCCTGCCGGCAGGCCTCGACCAGTTCCCAGACCGTCCGCAGCGTTTCGTGGTGCCGCTCGCCGAGCACGCGCTGGCGCACCTCCACCGCCTCGCGGAACGTGGCGAGGCCTTCCGCATGGCGACCGCTCCTGACCAGGGTGTCCGCGCGTATCGACAGCACCGCGCGGTGCAGCGGGTGCTTCTCTCCCAGCGTCTCGAGCACCCGCGGGGCCGCGTCCTGCAGCAGGTCCAGCGCTTCCCCGTAGCGTCCCGCCCAGCGCAGCGTGCTGGCGTGGTTGACGACGATGGACAGCGTATCGGGATGGCGTTCGCCCAGCCGCCGGCTGCGCGTTTCGATCACCTGCTGCTCCAGCGGCAGCGCGCCCGCAAAGTCGTCCAGTCGTGCGTGCGTGGTCGCCAGGTTGAGGCGGGTGCGGACGGTCTCGGGGTGTTCCCGGCCGAGCACGCGTTCGCGCGCTTCCAGCACGGACTGCAGCAGCGGGAGCGCTTTTTCGGCCTGGTTGGCGTCGGCGTACATCGTGCCCAGGGTGGCGCGCGCGGCCAGGCTGCGCGGGTGCTCGTTGCCGTAGCGGGCCACGGTGGCCTGCGCCACCTGCTCCTGCAGTTGCACCGCCTCGGACCTGCGCCCGGACTGCATGCGCAGCACCGCGAGGTTGCGCTGCGCGTCCAGGGTGTCGTCGTGCCGCGGGCCGAGCTGTCGCAGGCGCGACGCGACCACCTTTTCCTGGTTGCCGGCGGCGGCGTCGAATTCGCCCATCTGCCGCTGCGACGCCGCCAGCGCGCCGCGCGCGGAGGCCATGGCCGGATCGTCCTCGCCGTATCGTTCGAGCAGCCCGTCCAGCAGGGCCTGGCGCGTCGCCCGCGCGGCCCGCAAGTCGCCGCGCGCGGACACGATCTCGGCCTGCGCCAGCTCCAGCCCGACGCGGGTCGGATCGTTCGCCGGCAGGCGGTCGACCTGCGGCAGGCTGCGCCGCAGCACCGCTTCGGCGTCGTCGTACTCGGCCGAGGCCACCAGCGCGCCGACCTGCGCCCTGCGCGCGCGCAGGGTTTCGGGCGCGGCTTCGCCGAGCGTCGCGCCGCGGTAGTCGGCGACGCTGGCGAAGGTCCGCGCCGCCTTGGCGTCCAGCCCGAGCACCGACTGCACCCGCGCCACCGATTCACGCAGTTCGGCGGCCAGTTGCGGATCGTCGGCGAAATCGCGATCCAGCGCCGCCTCCGCGCCCGACAGCAGGCCGTAGTCGACCAGTCCGCGTGCGATGTCGGTGGTGTCGGCGCGGGCCAGCAGGGCGCGGAAGTCCTCGCCCTTGTCCGGCGCGGCGGCGCCGACCTGCTGCTCCAGCGCCTCGCCCATGCGCGCGCCGAGCACCTGCATGTCCAGCGATTCGAGCATCGATTGCTGGAAATCCACGACCTTCTTCAATTCACTGCTGCGCTGCTCGGCCACCCGGCGCTGCTCGCGCGCCTGCATCAGCC
>JAFAEU010000133.1 GCA_023423855.1 Pseudomonadota bacterium
TCACCGAGCAGGGCGAGGTGATCCACCGCAAGTACGGCATCCGCGCGCTGGCGCTGCGCAACCTCGAGCAGACCACCGGCGCGGTGCTGCGCGCGACCCTGCGCCCGCGTCCGCGCGACGCGCGCGAGGAGAAGTGGAAGGAGATCGCGAAGACGCTGGCCGAGGCCTCGCGCGCGCACTACCGCGCGCTGGTGCACGAGCATCCGGATTTCCCCGACTACTTCCGCGCCGCGACCCCGGTCGACGTGATCGAGCGGCTGCAGATCGGTTCCCGCCCGTCGCGCCGCCGCGACGGCGGCATCGACAACCAGCGCGCCATCCCGTGGGTGTTCGCCTGGTCGCAGAACCGCTCCGGGCTGACCGGCTGGTACGGCATCGGCCACGCGCTGTGCTTCGGCGTGCAGCGCTACGGCCAGGAGGCGATGACCGAGATGGCGCGCGACTGGCCGTTCTTCGCTGCGGTGCTCGACGACGTCGAGATGCTGCTGGCCAAGTCGGACCTCGCCATCTTCGAGCGCTATTCGAAGCTCGCCGGCCCGCTGCACGAGACCTTCCATCCCGGTATCGCCGAGGAGTTCCTGCGCACCTGCGACGCGATCCTGCTGCTCAAGGACCGCGACCGCATCCTTGCCGACGACTACCGCCTGCGGCTGTCGATCCGGTTGCGCAATCCCTACGTCGATCCGCTGAGCCTGCTGCAGGTGGAACTGCTGGGGCGCTGGCGCGAGGGCGGGCGCGAGGATGCCGGCCTGCTGCGGGCGCTGGTGTCCACCGTCAACGGCATCTCGGCGGGGATCCAGAACACGGGTTGATTGCGAGCTTCGGCTGGCCCCCACCCCAGCCTTCCCCCGCAGGCAGGGGGGCTGGGGTGGGGCCCCGTCCGCCAGCCGCCAACCGCCCGGCTATGCGACACTCGCCCCACGCAAAGGGGTGATCCGGCGCAACGCCGGAACGGGGCGACAGCCATGTCGGTCGAAGCGCAACAGGCACCGGTGACGCAGTTGCTCGCGCGTGCGCGCTCCGGCGACGCGCATGCGCTCGATGCCGCCTTCGCCGCCGTCTACGACGAACTCAAGCGTGCCGCCCGGCAGCAGCTGCGGCGCAGCCGCGATGCGCTCGACACCACCGTGCTGGTGCACGAGGCCTACCTCAAGCTCGCCGGCAGCGAGGCCCTCGCCCCGAACGACCGCAACCACCTGCTGGCGCTGTCGGCGCGGGCGATGCGCCAGGTGCTGGTCGACCAGGCGCGCAGCGCGCACGCGCAAAAGCGCGGCGCCGGGCAGGAGGCGCTGACGCTGACTGCGCGACTCGGTTCGCAGGAGCGCGCCGTGCTCGAAGTGCTGCAGCTGGACGAACTGCTCGGCGCGCTGCGCAAGGCCGATCCGCGCGCCGCACAGATCGTCGAGCTGCGCTACTTCGGCGGCTACGAGGAAACCGAGATCGCCGACATGCTGGAGGTCAGCTACCGCACCGTGCGCCGCGACTGGCGCAAGGCGCGCGCCTTCCTGCTGGCGGAACCCGGCGCATGAGTACCGGGGACACCGGAAGGCGGCGGCAACGGCTGTCGATCTTCGAGGCGGTGGCCGACCTCGATCCCGCCGCGCGCGCGCGCCGGCTGGACGAACTGTGCGGCGGCGACATGGAACTGCGCGCCAGGGTGGAGGCCATGCTGGCCGCGGACGCCAGCCGGACCGAACCCTTCTCCGGCGGCGCGGCGCTGTGGGCCGATGCGATGGGCCGGACGGCCGGCGACGCTGCGGTGGCCGACGCGGCACGTCCCGGCGAGCAGGTCGGCGCCTGGCGCATCACCGGCCTGCTCGGCCGCGGCGGCATGGGCGCGGTGCATGCGGTCGAGCGCGCCGACGGCGCATACCTGCAGAAGGCCGCGCTCAAGCGCGTGCAGGGCGGCGAGCTGTCGCCCTCGAGCCGCGAACGCTTCCTGCGCGAGCGCCAGGTGCTGGCGCGCCTGCAGCATCCGCACATCGCGACCCTGCTCGACGGCGGCTTCGACGCCGCGGGCGATCCGTACTTCGTGATGGAACGCGTCGATGGCGAGCCGATCGACCGCTGGTGCGACGGACGCCGGATCGGCCTGCGCGAACGCGTGGTGCTGTTCCTGCAGGTGCTCGACGCCGTGCAGTACGCGCACCGCAACCTCGTCGTGCACCGTGACCTCAAGCCGTCGAACCTGCTGGTGACGCCGGAGGGGCAGGTGAAGCTGCTCGACTTCGGCATCGCGCGCGAGCTGGAGGCCGCCGGCCTCGCCGCGACCGCGACCAGCGACCGCGCGATGACCCTGCAGTACGCCTCGCCGGAGCAGCTCAACAACGAGCCGATCACCACCGCGACCGACGTCTACCAGCTCGGCGTGATGCTGTACCGGCTGCTGGCGGGGATCCATCCGTTCGGCATCGACGCCGACACGCCGCTGGCGCGGCAACTGCAGGCGCTCAGCGGCGATCCGGAACCGATCACCCGCGGCGCGCGCCACGCCGATGCGGAAGTCGCCGCACGGCGCGGCGAAAGCCCGGCATCGCTCGCCCGCGCGCTCGACGGCAGCCTCGAGGCGGTCGTCCACGCCTGCCTGCGCCGCGACCCGGCCGTGCGCTATGCCTCGGCCGAGGCGATGGCGGCCGACCTGCGCGCCTGGCT
>JAFAEU010000201.1 GCA_023423855.1 Pseudomonadota bacterium
GTGATGGCCGGCGCGCCCCCGGGCGGGGGCGTCGCTTCGGTTCGCCCGATCGGCCAGATCGTCTGCGCAGCGGGCGACGAGGCGCTGGCGGTCATGCCGCTCGATGCCGGGGATGGCCCGTTCTCCAGCGGCGGCCAGCCCTGCCGACGCCTGCCGCTGCTGGACGGCCTGGCGCGCTGAAGCCGGCCGCGCGAGGGCGGCCCGGTCCGCGCCGGCAGGCGCCGCCGACCGTCTCCAACGCAATCGATTTGCGCTGCTATGCTCGGCCCGCACGGGGCGTTCCAGGGGATCGTGGCCGGGAGGGGGCTGCGGTCCGGGACGGGATGCCGGCACGTGTCCCTTTCCACCTTCGCGGGGTCCTCATGAACAGGATCGTCAGTGCGCCGGCCATCGTCGGTGCCGTCTTCGCTTCCACGCTTCTGCTCGGCGCCTGCACCAGCACGCCGCCCGCCACCGCGGACGCGCCGCGGGCGCCGTTGCCGCCACGCGCCACCATCGAAAAACTCTCGGCCGACGGCCTGTTCGGCTTCGGCAAGGCCCGCATCGACGAATCGAGCGGCAGCGAAGGCCTCGCGTCACTCGATGCGCTCGCGGCCAGGCTCGCCGACGGGCGCAGGATCAAGGCCGTGCACGTGATCGGCCACAGCGACCGCATCGGCAGCGACAAGGCCAACCTGGCGCTGTCGACGCGACGCGCGGAAGCGGTGCGCGACTACCTGCTCGCCCGCGGCATGCAGGCCGACCTGGTCACCGCGGTCGGGCGCGGCAGCGTCGAGCCGGTGGCCGAATGCCCGGGGGAGCGCGGCGACGCGTTGATCGCCTGCCTGGCGCCGAACCGGCGGGTGGAAGTACGGGTCAGCTACGGCGAGTGACGTCCGCCCATCGGCTGGGGTTCCGCGCATCCGGAAGTCTTCCCGCAGGCATCAAACCTCAAGGTGTCATCCCGACCGAAGGGAGGGATCTCGCGCGAGGGGACGCTTCAGCGCGCGAGATCCCTCCCTTCGGTCGGGATGACACATCGATCGGAATGACAGGCCGGGATCGTCGGGAAACCTCCCGGGCCGGAATCCTCAGCCGCCGGCCAACGCATCCGCCGCCGCGACGATCTCCTCGTCCGACGGAATCACCAGGAAGGCCGCGCCCGCCAGCGGCGTGAACGTGTCCGCGCCCACCACGCGGCGGAACGGCCGCGCGCGGTAGCCGGCTTCGGCGATCGCGGTGACGATGCCCTCGCCCACGCCGGCGCTGCGGCGGCCCTCGTCGACGACGAGGATGCGCTCGCATTCCGCGGCGTGCCTCGCGATCACCGCCTCGTTGAGCGGCACCAGCCAGCGCAGGTCGACCACGCGCACCTTCCAGCCGTGCTTTGCCTCGATCGCCTTCGCCGCGCGCAGGCTCATCGGCACGCCGTTGCCGAAGGTGAAGACCACCAGGTCCCTGGCCCCGGGGTTGTAGACGCGCTCCTCGCCCAGCGGCATCGCCAGGTCCGGCGACGGGTAGTCTGTCAGCCAGCCGCCGTCGCCCGGTTCGTGCAGGTCCTTGGCCATGTACAGCGCGATCGGTTCGAGGAAGGCGCAGACGCGGCCGTCGACCTTCGCCAGCGCCGCCAGCGTGCGCAGCATCGTCGCCGCATCGTCGCCGCGCGAGGGGCAGCCGACCACGAGGCCGGGGATGTCGCGCAGCGCGGTGATCGAGTTGTCGTTGTGGAAGTGCCCGCCGAAGCCGCGCTGGTAGCCGAGCGAGGCGATCCGCATCAGCATCGGGTTGCGGTACTGGCCGTTGCTGAAGAACTGCAGGCTCGCCGCCTCGCCGCGGATCTGGTCGCAGGCGTTGTGGAAGTAGGCCAGGTACTGGATTTCCGGCAGCGGCAGCATGCCCATGTTGGCGTAGCCCTGCGCGAGGCCGAGGATGATGGTCTCGTCGAGCAGCGTGTTGAACACGCGACGCGCGCCGAAGGCCTTCTGCAGGCCCTTGGTGACGGTGTAGACGCCGCCCTTCTGCGCCACGTCCTCGCCGAACAGCAGCGCTTCGGGGTACTTGGCGAACAGGTCGTGCAGCGCGGCGTTGATCTGGACGGCGAGGTGCTTGGGGCCCTGCTTCTCGGGCAGCTTCGCCTCGCCGCCGAAGGCCTGCTCGCGGCGCGCGGCGTAGTCGGCGCGTTCGGCTTCCGCGTGCACCGCCTCGGGCGTGTACGGCGCCAGCGGTGCGACCACTTCCTCCAGCGTCTGCAGCCGCGGTCGGCGGTCCGCCTCTTCCGCGGCGGCGAAGCATTTCTTCCGGGTCACCTCGTAAAGATCGAGGACCTCGTCCTTCGACATCAGCCCGGACTCCAGCGCGATCGCGGCCGAGCGCAACAGCGGATCGCTCGCCTCCACCGCGCACAGTTCCTCGATGCTGCGCCACTCGATCTCGAAGTCGGTGCCGGCGTGACCCATGATGCGGGTGGTGCGCAGGTGCAGGAAGGTCGGCCGCCGCGTCCTGCGGCAGTGTTCGACCGCGCGCTGCACGTCGCCGTAGCCCGCGGCCAGGTCGAGTCCGTCCGCATGGAAGTAGTCCAGGTCCGGCCGGCTGCGGAAATTGCGCGCCACCCAGCCGTCCGGCGTCTTGACCGAGATGCCGATGCCGTTGTCCTCGCACACGAACAGCACCGGCGCCGGCAGCTTCTGGTAGGCGGTCCAGGCCGCGGCGTTGAACGCGGTCTGCGCGGTGGCGTGGTTGCTCGACGCATCGCCGAACGAGCAGACCACGATGCTGTCCTCCGGCACCGGCAAGGCGTGGCCGATGCGCCGCGCCTGCTCGATCGCGACCGCGGTGCCGAAGGCCTTGGGCAGGTGCGAGGCGATGGTCGAGGTCTGGGGCAGCCCCCACAGCGGCTTGCTGCCCCAGCCCTTGTGGCGGCCGCCGCTGGCGGGATCGTCCTTGCTCGCGGCGAACGACAGCGCCGAATCCATCACCGGATCCATCCCCGGCAGCTTGCGGAAGCGCTCGGCCATGAAGCCGCCGCTGCGGTAGTGCAGGAAGGCCGGATCGGTGTGGCGCGTGAGCCGCGCGACCATCGCATTGCCCTCGTGGCCGCTGGAGCCGATGGTATAGAAGACCTTGTTCTGCACGCGCAGCACGCGCGCCATCAGGTCGAGGTGGCGCGAGACCAGCTGCGACTCGAACAGCTCGCGGAAACCGCGCGCGTCGAGCGCGCTGCCGTCGAGGATCGCCTCGCCCTCGCCCGGCGTCGCATCCGGCCGTCCGCCCCAGCCGCGCACGAACTCCTGGAAGTTGACGTCGCAGATCTCGGCGCGGTTGAGCCCCTTCATGCGGGCCGGAATAACCTCAGGAACGTTGGCAAACATGCATTACCCCAATAGGGCGGGCCTGGGCCCGCCGCAGAGACGATCAAAAGCGGATCAAGCCCCGCCCCATGTCGATTGTTCGATCAAGGCCTTCATCGCCGCGGGCGGATCCTGCATCGCCACGAAGCCCGGTGTCGCGCGCACGCGCGCCAGCCAGTCGCGCAGCGCCGGATACGGCGACAGATCGAAGCCGCCGTCGCCGGCGACGTCGGTGTAGGCGAACAGCGCGATGTCGGCCACGCCACGGTCCGGACCGGTGAACCAGTCGTTCGACGCCAGATGCTTTTCCATTACCGCCAGCGCCTGGTGGCCGCGCTCGCGCAGCCGCGGCAGGTCGGCGCGGCGCGGCGAGTCGAGCGGCGTCCAGCCGCAGATGAAGCGCGCGACGGCGATGTACGGTTCATGGCTGTATTGTTCGAAGAACATCCAGCCCAGCGCCTGCGCGCGCTGCCAGGCATCGGCCGGCAGGTACGGCGTGCCTTCGGCGAGGAAGCACAGGATCGCGTTCGACTCGACCAGGACGCGGCCGTCGTCGAGCTCGAGCATCGGCACCCGGCCGTTGGGATTCTTCGCGAGGAACGCGGGCGTGCGGGTCGCACCTGCGGTGATGTCGACCTCGATCCAGCGATACGGCCGTCCGAGCTGCTCCAGCAGCAGGCGCAGCTTGTGGCAGTTGCCCGATGACGAATAGCCGTGGATCGTGGTCACACGAACCTCTTGCGGTTGACGTCCCATTCCGCGCGCGTCTGCCCCCAGATGTCCACCCGCGCTTCGTCCAGCGGCGGCGGCAGCCTGCCGGGCCCCTTCAGCACCGAACCCAGGCGGGCGGCGACTTTCTGCGAGGCGAGGTTCTCCGGCGCGATGCAGTGGATGATCTCGCGCCAGCCGAGGTTCGCGAACGCCCAGTCGATCGCCGCGACCGCCGACTCCACCGCATATCCCCTGCCCCAGGCGTCCGGGTGGAAGGCGTAGCCGATCTCGTTGCCCGGCCAGCCGAACGGCCGCCACGGCCCCATCTGCCCGATCCACTGGCCGCTGGCCTTCTCGACCACGGCGAACATCGCGAAGCCCTGCAGCGCCCAGGCGCCGGGCATCTGCAGGAACTTGCGCCACGCCGCGTGGGGCGGCTGCACGCCGCCGATGTGGCGGGTGGCCTCCTCGTGCGCATACAACTCTGCGTATCGATCGAAGTCTTCGATCCGCGGCAGGCGCAGCAGCAGGCGTTCGGTTTCGAGACGGATATCGGAGGAAGCCATGGCAAAAACCCCGGTCGTCATCCCGGCGAAAGCCGGGATCCAGCTTTTCGCACTCCAGGCGCTGGATCCCGGCTTTCGCCGGGATGACGGATGAGCAATGTCAGAACGCGTTGATGCCGGTCAGCTCGCGCCCCACCACCAGCTGGTGCACGGTCTCGGTGCCCTCATATGTGATCACCGACTCGAGGTTCAGCGCATGGCGGATCGGCGAGTGCTCGGTGGTGATGCCGGCGCCGCCGAGCAGGTCGCGCGCCTCGCGCGCGATGTCGATGGCCATGCGGCAGTTGTTCCACTTGGCCAGCGACACCTGCGTCGGCTGCATGCTGCCGGCGTCCTTCAGGCGCCCCAGCTGCAGCGACAGCAGCTGCGCGGCGGTGATGCGCCGCGCCCAGTCGGCCATCTTGATCTGCGCGCTCTGCGTGCCTGCCACCGGGCGGTCGAACAGGATGCGCTCCTTCGAGTAGTTGAGCGCCTCGTCGAGGCAGGCGATCGCCGCGCCGATCGGCCCCCAGGTGATGCCATAGCGCGCCTGCGTCAGGCAGCCGAGCGGACCCTTGAGCCCCTTCACGTTGGGCAGGCGATTGGCCTCGGGCACGCGCACGTTGTCCAAGTACAGCGCACTGGTCACCGAGGCGCGCAGGCTCATCTTGTGCTTGATCACCTGCGCGCTGAAGCCGGCGAAGTCCTTCTCGACCACGAAGCCCTGGATGCCGTCGTCGGTCTTCGCCCAGACGATCGCGATGTCGGCCAGGTTGCCGTTGGTGATCCACATCTTGGAGCCGTTGAGGATCCAGTCGGCGCCGTCGCGCCTGGCGTGGGTCTTCATGTTGGCCGGATCGGAGCCGCCGTGCGGTTCGGTCAGGCCGAAGCAGCCGATGACCTTGCCCGCGGCCATGTCCGGCAGCCAGCGCTTGCGCTGCTCCTCGCTGCCGTAGGCGTAGATCGGGTACATGCACAGCGAGGACTGCACGCTGGCGAAGCTGCGCAGGCCGGAATCGCCGCGCTCGAGCTCCTGGCAGATCAGGCCGTAGCTGACGTAGTTGAGCTCCGAACCGCCGTACTCCGCCGGCAGCGTCGCGCCGAGCAGGCCGAGGCCGGCGATCTCTGGAATCAGCTCGGTCGGGAAGCGGCCCTCGTCGAAGCACTGGCCGATGATCGGCAGCACGCGCTCGTCGGTGAAGCGGGCGACGGTGTCCTGCACCGCGCGCTCCTCCTCGCTGAGCAGGGAACGGACGTCGTAGAGGTCGTAGGGATGCAGGGCCATGGGCGGGTTCGTACGGGAAAGTTTCATATTGTACGACCCGCGCGCGGACCTGCCCCTCCCCGGGCAGGCATTGGAAATGCGAACGGGCCGGCAATGTGCCGGCCCGTTCGGGGAAACGCCTGAGACGGAGCGCCGGATCAGCCGCGATCGGGCGCCCCGGCCGAGGCCATGCGGGTCATGACCTCGCCGTCGATGACCGGCAGGCGCTCGCCCGGCTCCTCGTCCATGCGGATGGTCTGCTCGACGCCGTCGTAGCGGTAGGTCACGTCGTAGCCGATGGTGCGGTCCTCGCTGCCCAGGGCGATGCGGTTGCCCGGCTTCTCGCCGGTGCGCATGGTGCCGGTGGTGCCGTCCGGGTTGCGGTAGGTCACGTTGTAGGCGACCACGCGCGAGGACTGCGCGCTGTCCTGCACGGTGCGGCACTGGCGATCGACGCGTTCGACCACGCGACCGCCGACGTGGCGCTTGTCAACCTTGTTACCGATCACGCCGCCCGCGACCGCGCCCGCGGCGGTCGCCGCCCGTCGGCCGCTGCCGCTGCCGACGTTGCTGCCG
>JAFAEU010000223.1 GCA_023423855.1 Pseudomonadota bacterium
GGCGGTGATGCGCACCCTGGTCGAACGCTACGGCGCCGCGCCGCGCGCGTTCCTGGTCGCACCGCTGGTGGGCGCGTTCTTCATCGACTTCACCAATGCGCTGATCATCACCGGGTTCATCAACTTCTGGCGTTGAGGACCGGCTTCGGCGCGCGGCCAGGCATGGGGTTCGCCGTCAAGACCGGAATCGTCATCCCGGCGAAAGCCGGGATCCATTTTGCCTCTCTCGCAAAGACGCCGGGGCCCCGCCTTCGCGGGGATGACTTCATTCCGCGGCCGCGGCTTCCGCGATGAAATGCGCGTACAGGGCCCGGTTGACCGCAGTCCGGAACGCCTCCTCGCCCCGGCTGCCGTTGGTGATCACGACGAAGCCGTACTTCTTCTCCGGCTCGAAGAACATCGAGCTGTACAGCCCGTAGGCGGAGCCGGTGTGCCCGGTCAGCACGACCCCGGGCACCAGGGCGCTGTCGGTGCGCAGGGCCAGGCCGTAGCCGGCACTTTCGTCGACCTCGACGGTGGGCGTCTGCATTGCCCACGCGTGTTCGGCCGAGATGATCCGCACGCCGTTCCATTCGCCCAGGTTCATGTGCATCCGCATGTACGTCGCCAGGTCGGATGCGGAGATCTTGAGGCCACCGGTCGGGGAGAACACGGGCGTGTCGTAGCCCGTCGCGTAGCCGTCCAGGCGTTCGCCCAGCGGCGCGTAGGCCTGGTCCGAGCGCACGAAGCCCTCGCCCTCTCGCCAGCGGTAGATCCGCGCGAAGCGGTCCGCATCCAGCGCCTCCGGCGCGTAGCCGCCGTAGAGCCCGAGCGGATCGAGCACGTGCTCCCTGACGTAGGCGTCGAAGCGCTGCCCGGACACGCGCTCCACGATCGTCCCGACCATGTTGTAGCCGAGGTTGGAGTACTCGTACTGCGTCCCCGGCGCCCGGTCCGCGTAGCTGTCCCGCCAGCCGTCTCCGGCCGCGGGGTTGATGACGTCGAGGCTGCCGTAGCGCGGCCCGTCGCTGATCGACGAGGTGTGGTTGAGCAGCATCCGCAGCGTGATCGCCTGCGCCGGATACGCCGGGTTGCGCACCGGGAATCCGATCAGTCCGCCCACCTCGTCGTCCAGCGACAGCCGGCCCTGTTCCACCAGTTGCAGGAGCGAGGTCACCGCGAACGACTTGGAGATCGAGGCGATCCGGAAGACGTCGTCCCCTTCGAGCGGGATCCGCGCGTCGCGATCCTTCCAGCCCAGGCTGTTGCGGTAGACGACGGCATTGTCGCGGACCACCACCACCGCCAGGCCCACCGTGTCGTGCTCGGCCATCAGCGCGCGCAGCCGGTCTTCGATGTCCTGGGCCCATGCCGGCGACAGGCAGGCCAGGGACAGCAGGAAGGCCGCGCACAGCATCGGGAAACGGCTCGCTTTTCTGCTTTTCATGATGCCTCCGACCTGTTCGAGATCGAGAACGAAGTGCAGGAGCGTCTCCAGCCGCGACCCGTGACGTTCACCGGGTCGGGCCTGAAGGCGCTCCTGCACCATTCCACACTTGCCTGCAGACGGGGTTCAGTCGAAGGACTTGGTCACCGTCAGGTAGTAGCCGCGGCCGAGCGCATTGTGCAGCGAGGAGCTGAAGCCCAGCGCGCTCGGGGTCAGCGGCGGTTCGCGGTCGCCGATGTTGCGCACCGTCAGCCGCAGGCGGGTGCCGCCGAGGAAGCCGGCGCTGTCGTCGAAGCGCCGTTCCACCCACAGGTTGGTCGTCGTCCAGCTCGGCACCGGGAAGTAGTCGCCGAGGTTGGACACCGCGCCGGTCGACTCGTACCCGCCGACGTGGCTGACGAAGGTGCCCAGGCCCCAGCCATCCTTGCGCCAGGAGGCGCTGAAGGTCGCGCGCCATTCCGGCTTGCCGTTGATGCCCAGCAGGTCGCCCGCGGCGCTGACGTTGAAGTTGTCGTCGATGATCCCCGCCGCCTGCGCCTCCATGATGCGCAGCTCGTCGTCGGTCGGGTCCTGCGTCATCTGGATCAGGCGCATCGCGTTGAGGCTGGCGCTGAAGGTGCCGGCATTGTCCGTGCGCAGGCGCCAGTCGACGCCGAAGTCGATGCCGCGCGTGGTCCGGGGCAGGCGGTTGATGTAGACGTCGTCGACGTAGTCGACCATGCCCACCGGCGCCAAGCCGGTGCCCTCGAACAGTTCGATCCGCGCATCGTCCGGCTCCAGCCGCACCACCGCCGGGTTGTACGAACCCTCGATGCGCAGCAGGTAGTCCAGCGCCAGCTGCGTGGCCTCGCCGAGGATGCCGATCACGTCCTCCTGCTGGATCTCCCAGTAGTCGGCGGTGAAGGTCATGCGCGTGGATTCGGGCAGGAACTTCGGCTGGAACACGAAGCCGGCCGACCAGGTTTCCGCGGTCTCGGGCTTCAGGTCGCGGTTGCCGCTGCGCAGGGCCATGGTGCTGTAGCTGCGGCCGCAGCGGTGCACGCCTTCGATGGTGCCGTTGCGGATGTCGGCCTCGCACACGTAGTAGTCGGTGCGACTGTTGCTGACCGTGGTGCCCTCGGCGTACATCTGCAGGATGTTGGGCGCGAGGAAGCTCTGCGACCAGTTGGCGCGCAGCATCAGGCCGTCGACGATGTCCCAGGCCAGCGACACCTTCGGCTTCGACACGCCGCCGAAGTCGGAATAGCGCTCGTAGCGGCCCGCGACCTGCAGGTCCAGCGCGCGCACCAGCGGCACGCCCATCGACGGCGACACCAGCGGGATCGCGAACTCGGCGTACACCGATCCCACGTTGCGGTCGCCGGAATTGTCGCCGGCCGGGCTCGCGCCGAGCACGTCGCTGGTGATCGCGCCGTTCATCGGGTTGGTGTAGGTGATCGTGCCGTCGAAGCGCGGGTCGCGGTCGTCGCTCAGGGTCTCGCGGCGCCACTCGCCGCCGAACGCGACGCCGACGGAACCGGCGGGCAGCGCGAACAGGTCCTCGCGGATGAAGCGGGTATCGACCTGGAACAGCGTCGCCTTGCTTTCGCGCACCACGGGGACCGTGAAGTGGTCGATCGCGACCTGATTGCGCGCGGCGTCCGGCGGGGCCTCCCAGTCGTCGAGGTTGCCGCCGTAGAAGGGGTTGTAGGCATCGGGCGTGCTCCACGACAGCGCCTCGCTGAACAGCGTGCTGCTGATCGAGCCATGCTGGGTGTCGGTGGTGCTGGCGGCCGAATACAGCACCGCGCCTTCCCAGTCGAAGCCACCCACCATGCCGCGCACGCCGGCGAGGAAACGGTACTGGTCGTCATCGACCGTATACGGGCGCGTGGTGTCGGTGGCCCGGAAGCTGGTCATCCGCACGTCCAGCCCCTCCTCCGGCGCGTCGATGCCGGCCAGCCGGTTGGGGTTGAGCGATCCGTCGGGCAGGTACATGGCGCCGAAGGGGTTCCAGTAGTTGGTCCTGGACACGATGATCGGCGCCGCACCGAGCGCCGCTGCCTGCTCGCGCATGCCCTTGTAGCGGGACTCGTACCAGGCCAGCTCCGCGAAGGCGACGAAATTGTCGTTGAGGTCGTGTTCGAGCGTGCCGAACACGTTCATGCGGTCGATCTCGCCCAGGATGTTGCGCTGGTGGTTCGGGCTGAAGCGGAGCGGCCGGTC
>JAFAEU010000240.1 GCA_023423855.1 Pseudomonadota bacterium
GGCTCGCTGTTCCATCCCTCGTACGCCGGCGTGTCGATGGGCCTGCTGCACGGCGCCCAGCCCGATGCGCTGGTGCTGTGCCACGAGCCGAACCGCCCGCACATGCGCGGCCTCAGGCACTACCCGGTCCCGGACCTGCGCACCACGCTGGCGGCCAACCTCGCCGCCGCGCAGCTGACCAATCCCGAGGCGATCGCGGTCGGCGTGGCGCTCAACACCTCCAGGCTCGACCCCGACGCCGCCGCGCGCGCCTGCCGCGAGGCCGAGGACCTGCTCGGCCTGCCCGCGCAGGATCCGGTGCGCGACGGCGTGGCGCGGATCGTCGACCGCCTGCTCGAATCCGTGCCGTGCTGAGCCTGGCCCACGCCAGCCATCCGCTGGCCGCGCCGTTCCGCATCTCGCGCGGCGTGCGCACCTCGACCGAGGTGGTGGTGGCGACGATCCGCAGCGGCGGATGCAGCGGTCGCGGCGAATCGCTGCCCTACGCCCGCTACGGCGAGAGCGTGGAGTCGGTGATCGACGAGGCCTCGGTGCTCGCACAGGCGATCGCCGGCGGGCTCGATCGCCGCCAGCTGCGCGACCTGCTGGCGCCGGGCGCGGCGCGCAACGCGCTCGACTGCGCGCTGTGGGACCTCGAATCGCAGCAGCAGGGCGCGTCGGTCGCGGCGCTGCTGGGCCAGCCCGACGCGCTGCCGCCGCTGGCCAGCGCGCAGACCATCGGCCTCGACACGCCCGAGCGCATGGAACAGGCGGCGCGCGCGCTCGCCCATCTCGACCTGGTCAAGCTCAAGGTCGACGCCTCCGAGCCGGCCGCGCAGATCCGCGCCGTGCGCGGCGCGCTGCCCGATGCGCGACTGATCGTCGATCCCAACGAAAGCTGGACGCTGGAACTGCTGCAGTCGCTGCAGCCGGTGCTGGCCGAAGCGCGCGTCGACCTGGTCGAACAGCCGCTGCCCGCGGGTGAGGACGACGCCCTGCTCGGCTTCGCGTCGGCGGC
The DNA here is from genome assembly GCA_023423855.1 of Pseudomonadota bacterium. Taxonomy (GTDB): domain Bacteria; phylum Pseudomonadota; class Gammaproteobacteria; order Xanthomonadales; family Xanthomonadaceae; genus Luteimonas. The sequence continues at coordinate 998 of JAFAEU010000240.1, forward strand.
GCGCCTGTGCGCGGACGAGTCCTGCCACGTCGCCAGCGACCTGCCGCGCCTGCGCGGCCGCTACCAGGTGGTGAACATCAAGCTCGACAAGACCGGCGGCCTCACCGGCGCGCTGGACCTGCTGGACGCGGCGCGCGCGCAGGGCTTCGGGATCATGGTCGGCTGCATGATCAGCTCCTCGCTGTCGATCGCGCCGGCCTGGCACGTCGCGCGGCACGCGGAGTTCGTCGACCTCGACGGCCCGCTGTGGCTGAAGGACGACCATGCCGGCGGCGCGGTCATGCGCGAGGGCCTGCTGCAGCCACCGGCGCCGGCGCTGTGGGGCGGCGGACGGGCGCGCGCGAAGGACGCGCACGCCGCATGAGCGGCCGCCGCAGGCGCGATCGCATGACGGACCTCCACCTTCCGTTGCGCAGGCTGGCGCGCTGCCTGCCCGGCCTGCTGCTGCTCGCCGGCTGCGCCAGCCCGCCCGCGCCGACAGCGCTTGCCCAAGCCGACACCCTGATCCACGGCGGCCTGCTGTTCGACGGCGGCGAGGGCGACGGACGGATCGCCGATGTCGCCCTCCGCGGCGACCGCATCCTCGACGTCGGCCCCGACCTGCGCCGGCGCTATCGCGCGACGCGCGAGATCGATGCGACCGGGCTGGTGGTGGCGCCCGGCTTCATCGATCCGCACACGCATCCCGACACTTACCTGCGCTCGCCCGATCCGGCGATGCGCCGCCTCCTGCCCTGGCTGCACCAGGGCGTGAGCACGATCTTCATCGGCATCGACGGCGGCGGCACGCCGGACATCGCCACCGACCGCGCGAAGCTCCAAGCCGCGGGCGCCGGCACCAATATCGCCGCCTACGTCGGCCTCGGCCCGGTGCGCAGCCGCGTGCTGGGGCAGGATGCGCGCGCACCGGATGCAGGCGAACTGGTGCGGATGCGCACGCTGGTCGCCGACGCGATGTGCGAAGGCGCCTTCGGCCTGTCCGCCGGCCTGTTCTACGCGCCGCAGAGCTTCGCCTCGATCGAGGAGGTGGTCGCGCTCGCGCGCGAGGCGGCCGTGCGCGGCGGCGTCTACGACACCCATCAGCGCGACGAGTCGAGCTATTCGCTGGGCCTGATGGGTTCGGTCGAAGAAGCGCTCGAGATCGGCCGGCGCGCGCAGCTGCCGGTGCACATCGCGCACATCAAGGCGCTGGGCGCCGACGTGCACGGCAGCGCCGGTGCCGTGATCGCGCGCATCGAGCGCGCACGCGCGCAAGGCCAGCGCGTGACCGCCGACCAGTACCCCTGGCTGGCGTCCTCCACCAGCCTCGGCGCCGCGCTGCTGCCGCGCTGGGCGGTGGACGGCGGTCGCCCGGCGCTGTTCGCGCGGTTGGACGACCCGGCGACCGCCCGCCGCATCCGCGACGACATGCGCGACAACCTGCAGCGCCGCGGCGGCGCCGGGGCGATCCTGATGACCGGCAGCGGCTGGCCGTGGAGCGCGCAGACCCTGCAGCAGTTCGCCGACCAGGCCGGCCTCGACCCGATCGAGGCCGCGCTGCGCATCATCCGCGAGGGCGGCACCGGACGTACCGGTTCGGCGCAGCGCATCGCCTCGTTCAACATGCACCGCGACGACGTCGACCTGTTCATG
>JAFAEU010000260.1 GCA_023423855.1 Pseudomonadota bacterium
GGGCGGGGTGGGGCAAGTCCGGGCCGTCCAGATGCGCTGGCTTGGCCTTCGTCCGGGCTCCGGACCATCCGCCTTGTGGGCGAAGGCAAGGTCAAAATGGATGACCAGCGCTTCGCGCTGTTGTAAAGCGCTTCCGGCGTCCGCCGGGATGACGGCAGTCGTCGGCTATTCCAGTTGCTCCCGCGCGTACTGCGCGTCCAGCGCCTCCATGGCATCGGCCGGCTTGAGCTTCGCGGCCTTCTCGTAGGCCGCGGCGGCGGCGTCCTCCTTCTTGTCGCCGTGCAGCAGCATCAGCACGTTGCCATGCTCGATGTGGGCGATGGGGGAGTCCGGGGTCAGCTTCAGCGCGGTCTTGATGTGGGATTCGGCGTCGGCGGCCTTGGCGCCGTAGGTCAGGCCGCCGATCATGGCGCCGATCTTGCCGATGATCTCGGCGTGGTACAGGGCCAGGGCAGTGTGGGCCTCGGCGTGCCTGGGGGCGAGTTCGAGCGCGGCGTCGAGCGCGTCGCGGACCTTGCCGGCGATGCCCTGCTTGAGCGCCTTGGCGATGCTGATGCCCTGGCTGTAGCGACCCAGGGCGAAGGCGAGGCGATAGTGGCTGTTGGCCTCGTCGGGCAGCGCCTTGACCGCGGCCTCGGCCAGCTTGGCGGCCTGCTCGTAGCGCTTGAGCTTCTCGGCCTCACTGTCGACGAGGTAGGTGGCGTGGATGCCGATGGCCTTCACCGCCACCGAGGCGCCGACCGGGCCGAGCGCTTCGCCGGCCTCGAAGGCGGCCTTGAAGTCGCCGCGGTGGAAGGCGCGCCAGGTGTCCTGCAGCTGCGACGCCAGGGCCTCGGCGTCCATACCCTTGGGCGCGGCCTTGCCGGCGGCCTTGAGCAGGGCGGTGGCGCGCTTGGCGTCGGGGAAGGGCTCGGCGTCGCCGGCATGCAGCCGCGGCCAGGCCTTCTTCAGGGCGTCGCCGGCGTGGGCGTAGGGTTTGGCGTCGAGGGGAAACGCGCTCCAGGCGGTCTTGGCCATGTCGGCTCCGTGTCGTTCAGTCGGTGTAGGCGCGGGTCAGGCGGTTGAGGTGGACGCGCTCGGCGTCGCGCAGGAAGGGGGAGAGCAGCATCATCACCTGCACGATGCCGTCGCGGATCGCCTTCTGTTCGTCGCGGTCGCCGCGGATCGCGGCGTAGTTGAGCCAGAACGTCGCCAGCACCAGCAGGTTGGTGGCGGCGGCGTCGATTTCGGCCGGCGCGGCGCGGATCACGTCCGCCTGCGACAGACCCCGCATCACCGCGTGGGCGCGGTCGTCGGCGCGCTTGAGGATGCGCGCGAAGCGGATGCGCAGGCGCCGGTTGCGGCTCAGGATCTCGAGCAGGTCGCGATAGAGGAAGCGGTAGTCCCAGATGCACTCGAACACCAGGTGCAGCTGCAGCCAGATGTCCTCCAGGCCTGGCAGGCGGCCGTCGGGCGGGGCGAGCGCCTCGTCCATGCGCGCCTCGTAGCGCGTGAACAGTTGCTCGATGATGTCGTCCTTGTTGCGAAAGTGGTAGTACAGGTTGCCCGGGCTGATCTCCAGCTCGTCGGCGATGTGGTTGGTGGTGACGGTCGGCTCGCCCTGCGCATTGAACATGGCGAGCGAGCAGTCGAGGATGCGCTGGCGCGTGTCCCGGGCCATCGTGGCGACCGCGCGGATCAGCCCTTGAGCTTGGCGACCAGGTCGATGTACTGCTGCCGTGCAGCATCCTGCGGGGTGCCCTTGAGCTTGCTCCAGGCCTCGTATTTCGCGGTGCCCACGAAATCGAAGAAGCCCGGCTTCTCGCCCTTGACGTCGCCTTCCGCGCCCTGTTTGTACAGGGCGTAGAGGCGCAGCAGGGTGTCGTTGTCGGGGCGCTCGGCCAGGGACTGCACGTCCTTGGCGGCCTGTTCGAAGGTCAGCTTGGATTTGGCCATGTCACCCCTCCCGGTGGTCGGGCGCCATGACACCACGCGCCCATGGAGCGGTCAATACGCCGACGGATTGTCCTGCCGCGCCCGCTCTGGCAACGTAGCGCACGGGAGGGCGCCGGTCGCGCCGACGATCCAACACGGAGCGAAGGACATGAGCTATTTCGTCACTGGCGCCACCGGCTTCATCGGCCGCTACCTGGTCGGCAACCTGCTCAGGCGCAAGGGCACGGTCCACGTGCTGGTGCGCGACGGCTCGCAGAAGAAGTTCGAGGCGATCGCGAAACAGATGGGCTGGGACCGCAAGCGCGTCGTCCCGGTGGCCGGCGACATGACCGCGGCGAAGTGCGGCTTGAGCGCGGCGCAGGTGCGGGCGCTCAACGGCAAGGTGAAGCACTTCTTCCACCTCGCGGCGATCTACGACCTGACCGCCAGCGCCGAGGCGCAGAAGGCGGCGAACATCGAGGGCACGCAGCACGCGCTCGATCTCGCCGCGGCGATCGGCGCCGGCTGCTTCCACCACGCCAGCTCGATCGCGGTCGCGGGACTGTATCCGGGCATCTTCCGCGAGGACATGTTCGACGAGGCCGAGGGGCTGGATGATCCCTACCTGCGCACCAAGCACGATTCCGAAGCGCTGGTGCGCGCGGAAAAGCGCGTCAAGTGGCGCATCTACCGGCCCGGCATGGTCGTGGGCCACTCGCAGACGGGCGAGATCGACAAGATCGACGGGCCGTACTACTTCTTCACCCTGATCAAGAAGCTGCGCGAGATGCTGCCGCCGTGGATGCCGGTGCTGGGCATCGAGGGCGGGCGCATCAACATCGTGCCGGTGGATTTCGTGGCCGACGCGATGGACCACATCGCGCACAAGCCCAGGCTCGACGGCCACACCTTCCACCTGACCGACCCCGAGCCACCGCGCGTGGGCGAGGTGCTCAACATCTTTTGCCGCGCCGGCCACGCGCCGGAGATGACCATGCGCATCGACGCGCGCATGTTCGCCTTCGTGCCGTCGGCGATCCGCGGCGCGGTCGCCGGCCTGCCGCCGGTCAAGCGCTTCACCGGCATGCTGCTGCGCGATTTCCGCATTCCCAAGCAGGTGCTGAAGTTCATCACCTATCCCACGCGCTTCGACAGCCGCGAGACCGAGCGCGCGCTCAAGGGCAGCGGCATCGCGGTGCCGAAGCTCGACACCTACGCCTGGCGCCTGTGGGACTACTGGGAGCGCCACCTCGACCCGGACCTGTTCATCGACCGCACGCTGCGCGGCAAGGTGCGCAACAAGGTCGTGGTCATCACCGGCGGCTCGTCGGGCATCGGCCTGTCGACCGCCAAGCGCGTGGCCGAGGCCGGCGCGGTGACGGTGATCGTGGCGCGCGGCAAGGAGGAACTGTTCAAGGCCCGCGACGAGATGAAGGCGGCGGGCGGCAAGGTCTTCGCGTACACCGCGGACCTGGCCGACATGGCCGACTGCGACCGGCTGGTCGAGAAGATCCTCAAGGAACATGGCCAGGTCGATATTCTGATCAACAACGCCGGGCGTTCGATCCGCCGTTCGATCGAGCTCAGCTACGACCGCTTCCATGATTTCGAGCGCACCATGCAGCTCAACTA
>JAFAEU010000291.1 GCA_023423855.1 Pseudomonadota bacterium
GACTTCGAGCGCGGCCATCGGGTGTGCGATCCTGCCGGGCACGTCATCGACCTCCGCCAGCGTCACCAGCTGGGAAGCATGGCCAGGCAGCTCGGTTTTCCACGCCGCCGGATCATCCATTGCCAGCGCAACCAGCTGCAGCGCGTCGACCTGGGGCGCCGGCGGGCGTTGCCGCTCGCCCCATTCGAGCGGACCGAGATCTTCGTCGAATGTCGGCAGAAACCAGACATCGATCCGCACGTGTCCCTGCAGCTTGTAGGGCGTCGTGCCTTCGAGCGAACCCCTGAATCTCACGGACGCGAACGAGAAGCCGAGAACCTCGATCTCGATACCTGTGTCTATCGAGACCTGGAAATAGAAGCGCGGCGACCACATGAACAGCGCGTCCAGCTGCAGCCAGGCGTGGGCCTTCGCGATCTTGAAATCGGCCCACAGGTCGCCACGGAGGCCGAACTGCACACTGCCGGGCGTGATCGCCAGGTATGCCGCGACCTGGATCTTCAGGAACGCCTTCGGAGATACGTCGATCCTGACGCGCTCGAGTTCCTTGAGGTACGGCGTCTGGCAGGTGAGTTCCGAGTATTGCGGGTGATATCCGCCGATCGACAGCTCGAATGCGCCACCAGCTGTCCAGCCGACATAGATTCCGAGGTCGCCGGAGATGTTGAACTGGCCGATCTTCGAGTCGCGCATCCGCGCATAGAGTTCGAGGTGATCCCCGGCGACCGCGACGTAGACGTCGGCTTTGATGTCCGTTACCGGCAGCGCTTTGGTCGGTACCCGTACGCGCAGTGCACCGAGAAGGACGAACATGTAATCGGGCAGGGTGAGGATCGCGCCGATCTTGAACTCGACGAACTTGGCCTCCGAACCCCAGCCCAATTCGACGATCGGGCCGAACACGAACGCCCCCGGGCGCGGCGGGAATATGCTGGCGACCTGGTCGAGCAGCTTCGGCGCGGCGGAGACGGGGTTCTCCGGGAAAAGCATCCGATCGATCACGTGATCCTTCATGCCTTCGCGGAGCGCATCGAGATCGATGCCGCGATCCAGGGCGACCAGGCCGCCGATTCCGTTGAGCGTGAAGCCGAAACTCAGGTTGATCGGCGACGGGAATCGAATGCCCATCACAAGCACGAGCGAGAACGGATCCGGTGCGAGGATGACGATCGAACTGACCCCGACCTTGAGGATGTCCAGCTGTATGGCGCCACCGAACTCAACGCGTTTGAACTTCGACCCATCCGGTTGCTTGTACTCGCGCTCGACGCGCTGGATGAAGCCGCCGCCGGTCACGATTCCCGCGTCGACGCGCAGGCCGACCTGGTCGGGCCAGCGCGGCGTGACCGGCAGGTTGAACATCGCGTGGTGATCGTCGACGTCGTTGATCTCGACGATGAATCCCGCACCCACGACCTGCATGCCGACGGCACCGCCGATCATCGTCGCAACCGATGTGGTGAGCTCGAATCCGGTGACCTCGCGCTTCGGGTTGCGCAGAATCCCAAGCGCAAGCTCGCGCAGTTCGACGGCCGGGTACGAGAAGCGGACCGGAAGAACGGCCCTTTCATTGGCGCGGCCGTCGCCGATGTAGAAGCCCTGCGCGGTATCCAGGGAGACGGCCGTATGACTCGTTGTTTTCGGATCGGCTGATCCGGGCATTATCTTCTTGAGCAGCGGGTCGCCGGTGATGCCAGGCTCAAGCATCGTGCGCAGGCGGATGCCGAGGATCGCCACATCGCCCATGTACCACTTTTCGTCGCGCTCGATGAGCGAGGCCTTCTCTTCCTCGGTGGGATTCGCTATGTGGCGATCGCTGAACTGCAGGAACGCCTCGAACTTGACCTGGTCGAGGTTCATCCCGCCCAACTTTGTGGTAGGCAGGTTGTCCACGAGGGCAACGAGGACGAACTTGCCGCCGGACCGGTCGAGCGACAGCTTGTCGCCCAGTCTGGCTACGAGATTCTGCGTGCCCAGGACCGTGGAGCCGAACTTGTTGAGGAGGTTCTCCGCGCCGGCGCCGAGGTCCTTCCAGGGCCGCACCCAAGGGTCCCAGAGCTTCATGAGTCCGCTCTGGATGGCTTCGTCCACGTCGCCTGCCTCGTTCTTCGCGAGTTCCTTCGCGACGATGGCATAGGCTTGGTCCATCGCGGCGAGGACCGTGCCGATGCGAACCGCCACGCGTGCGGCGAGATCTATGTTGAAGTCGTCTGCCTTGAGGTCTTCGGCGGATTCCTCGATATTCTTCTTTATGGTCTTCGTCTGGTTCTCGATGCTTTTCGCGATGGCTTCGACGATTGGCGCGCTCGCTTCAATGTCCGCCTTGAGGGTGGTGAAACGCACCGATATTTCTTCGGACGAGAAACTGGTGACGATGGACTTGATGAAAGAGCCGGTGTCCTTGAATGTCGTGCCGGACAGTTCGCCCAATCGCGAGTTGCAGAACGATTCGATTCCCTTGAGGAACCCGGTGGCAATGTCAGTCATCGGACAACTCCGAAGATTCAATGCCACGATGTTGGCGGGAAGGCGCCGAGACCGATGGCTATTCTGCAAAATAGTGTGTCGAATGGGCAGGAATAGCGAAGGTGAGTTCTTGCTACACCTAGCATCCGACAGCTTCCGGAAGCCCCTCTTGCGGATAAGGTGAATCTACTACTGCCCTCACGTAAATATGTGACGTATGTCGTGGAATGAATGTGCCGCACAATTGCTGTCTGCGACACTGCTTTGAAATGCAATGGCATAACTTTTGGCAGGTGTAATGCCGCAAATTTTTCCGTCCCGCTACTCCCAAATGGGAGTGGCGGGAAACATTCGATTCGGGATGTTTTTAGGGGGGGAGGTAAGGGCAGATCCCTGCGTTCGCGGACATCCCATAAGGTCAGGGTGAAGGGCCGTTAACGGGGGGTAGGGACGCCAGTTCCGCCAAGCAGGCTGACGTATGTCGATGCTCGGTCAGAAACGATACTGCGCTGTCAAGCTCATGTGGCGCAGCGCATCGTCCCCCTCTGTCTCGCGCAGGAATGCGCCCGGTCGTGAGTAGGCGAACACGGCGTTCAACGACCACCCCGGTGATGGCGTCCACGTAGCACCGAACGAAGCGATGGTCGCCACATACCGGGCATTGCTGTTTCCAGGTGCTCGGATCATCGTACCGTTGGGCGCGTAGACACCATCGCCGGTGCTGTACCGCCAGAACAGGTCCAGGCTGGCATTCAGTTCGGTCTGCGGCGTCGGCCGCAGGAACAGCGCCGGATGGATGTTGAAGAAGTTGCGTGGTCCCAGCGTCGCTTCATCACCGAAGTAGTTGCCGCGCGGGTACATTGCATTGAGTGTGCCGAGGCGGTCGTCGTCCGGATCGCGGTCGCCGCTGGCGACCGCCATGCTTAGGGCCAGTCTGGGCCGCCAGGCCGCGTCGTCGAAGGTGTAGCCGGTGTCGGTGGCGAGCGACCAGGCGTGGATCCCGGCGTCGCCGAAGCGTCCGCCCTGCAGCACGTACTCCCAGTTCCAGTCCCACGCGGCGCGGCTGCCGAACATGCGTGCGCCGAGCGTCCAACGGCGCTCATGGGCGGTGCCCTGCGCGTAGCGCGCGGCGCGATCCTCGAAGTGCAGGAGATAGGCGTCCCAGTGACTGCCGTCGCCGGTGCGGGTCGCGTACACGCCGCGCAGCGCCTGGGTGCGCGAGCGGGCGTCGTCGAAGGTGCCTGGGCGGTTCTGCCGAGGCGCCGCCGCGAACGCATCGACATGCCAGTGGCCACGTGTGGCGTACGCGCGGATGGCATCGAAGCTGCGACGCACATTCGGCCCCTCGCGCGCGTCGATCAGCCGCCCCGATCCCATCAGCAGTTCCTGGATGCCCGCACGCACACCGAGGCATTCGACACCCGCCGCCGAGCCGTGCCACTCCGCGAACAGATTGGTTGGATCGAGCCGGTTGGCATCCACCGGCGACGGTCCCGCCGCGCGTCCGTTGGCGCGCGACGTGGCCAGTTGCGCGAAGCCGCGCCAGTGCTGGCCTATCCGGAAATCGGCGAAGACGGAATGGCGCTGCAGCCAGGCGCCCCGGCGATCCTGCGGATCCGCGCCGTAGCCGGGGTTGTCGGTGTACTCGTAGCGCCAGCGCAGGTCGCCGCCAAGGCTGACCCGCACAGCGCCGAAGACCGGGCGGGCCTTCCAGCAGGCGATCCGGTCGCTGTCGGCACAGGCTTCGCGCTGCGCGGCGAAGTCGTCGTGGTAGCGCAGCGGACGGAACTCCCGCGCGGCGAGGTCGGGCGCCAGCGCCAGCGCCAGCGCGAGCAGCGTCGCGCGCATGTCAACCCAGCAGCCAGCCGCCCGACAGGAAGCCCAGGCACATCGCCACCACCAGCAGTGCGCCCTCCAGCCGCGGCGGTGCCGGCAGTGGAATGTCTAGCAGGCGGCAGCCGACGCCGACGGCCAGCGCCAGGATGAAGCCGAGTACGGTGGCGATCATGACATCCTCCTCGAGGAGGACGAGGACGGCGGCGTGCCGGTCGGGCCGCCGCAGTCGACGACGCTGGTGGCTTCGCGACGGGCGAGGAAGCGGTCGGCGAGCTGGTAGCCGGTGGTCATCGCCACCACGAGGAAAGCACCGACCAGCACCGGCGGCGCCGGAGACGGAATGCCGAGCAGCCAGCAGCCGAACCCGATGCCGAAGCCGAGCAGCAGGCCAATCAGGAACTTCGGGCTCATACCATCTCCATGTTGTTGGACGCGTCCGGCTGCCGAAGAGGCGCGCCCGGTGCGCCGCCGATGAAATGGCGCACGCGTGGACGCCTGTCGGGGGCCGCAAGCAGCGACAGGATCCGCTCCTGCAGCGCCCGCTCGTCCTCGGTCACGCGCTCGTGCTGACGCAGGTGTTCGACCCAGGAGCCATCGAGGAAGTACTCCAGGTAGGTGCCCGGTTCGGTGGTGTCCTCGGCCACGCCCCACTGCACCGCGCCGTCGCGCCGGCGGCTGCGGCCGAGCGTGCGCATCAGGCGCAGGAACTCCTCGCGCCGATCCAGCGCGATCCGGTACTCGATCGTGACCAGCACCGGGCCGCGGTCGCCCGCGATTTCGTCCACCAGCACCGGCTGCGGCCAGTGCCCGGACGGGGTGACGTTCACGTTGGCGGCCTCTCCAAGCCGGAAGCGCAGGACGAACAGCGCCGCCAGAACGGTACCGGCTGCTGCCACGACCAGCGCCAGCACAGTGCTGGTTTGCTGCGCCAGCGTGCCCCAGCCCAGGCTACCAACCGCCATGCCCGCAGAGAACACCACGATGTAGAGTCCCAGCGCCCGTGCGCGCACCCATGCCGGCACGGAGGTCTGCGCGGCGATCTGCAGCGACGACAGCACGGTGATCCAGGCGAAGCCGTTGGCCAGAGAAATCAGGTACAGCACCGGGAGGTTGCGCAGCAGCGCCAGCGCCAGCATGCAGCCGGCATAGACGAGGGTGGCGGCCAGCACCAGGCGGTCGGAATCTATGCGCGCGCGCAGCTTCGGCAATAGCACCGCGCCGGTGATCGCACCGATGCCGATGCACCCCAGCAGCAAGCCGTAGGCGCCGGCGCTGGCCTGCAGTTCGCGGTTGACCACGATCGGCAACAGTGCGGTCAGCGCGCTGGCGAAAAGGAAGAAGCTGGCGGCCTTGACCAGCACCGACTGCAGAACCGAAGCCTGTCTGGCGTAGCGTAGGCCGGCAAGCAGGGCTACACCGAAGGACTCGGGAGGCAGGGCCGTCTTGATCGGCGTGCGCTTCCAGATGACCAGTA
>JAFAEU010000194.1 GCA_023423855.1 Pseudomonadota bacterium
GCTGGCGGACCTCGCGCCCGCCGATACGCACGGCCCGCAGGCGCTGGTCGACGCGCTGCAGCCCCTGCCCCATCGCGAATACTCGATCGCCTCGCTGCCCGGCGATGGCACCCTGCAGCTGCTGGTCCGGCAAATGCAGCGCCCCGACGGCACGCCCGGCATCGGCAGCGGCTGGCTGTGCCTGCACGCGGCGCCCGGCGACAGCGTCGACCTGCGCATCCGCGCCAATCCCAACTTCCACCCGCCCGTCGACGACCGGCCGATGCTGCTGGTCGGCAACGGCACCGGCATCGCCGGCCTGCGCGCCCTGCTCAAGGCGCGCGAGGCGGCGGGCCACCGGCGCAACTGGCTGCTGTTCGGCGAACGCCAGCGCACGCGCGACACCTTCTTCCACGACGACATCGAACGCTGGCGGCGCGACGGTACGCTCGAACGCATCGACCTGGTGTACTCGCGCGACGGCGGCGACCACCGCTACGTGCAGGACGCCCTGCGCGCGGCCGCACACGCGCTGCGCGCATGGATCGCGGACGGCGCCTGCCTCTACGTCTGCGGCAGCCTCGAAGGCATGGCCCCCGGCGTCGATGCTGTGCTGCGCGAGGCGCTCGGCGACGACACCGTCGACCGGCTGCGCGACGACGGGCGCTATCGGCGCGACGTCTACTGACACCCGTCCGCGACCAGGAATATGGAATGACGTAGGTCGGGGCTACGCCCCCGACGCCCGGCCATCAATGGTCAGGGCTCCCCGCGTTCCGGCGCAGTGGCGGGTTGAAACCCGCCCTATGACAATACCCCCATAGGGCGGGCCTTGGCCCCGCCGCCCCCGCGTTCCGATGCAAAGGCAGGTTCACTCCGACGCGATGGCCCGGGGCGCCGGACGCGATTCGCGCCGATCGATGCGGATCAGCAGCGCCTCGCCGCCGCCGTCGAGCACGTAGCGCGCGCGGCCGCCGGGCGCGGTGAGCAATGCGGTATCGCCCATCGCCAGCAGCGGCAGCCCCGCGTCGCCGGCAATGCGCGCGCGGCCCGCGAGCAGGTGTACGACCCAGGTCGAGCCGGGGTCCACGAACACCACCATCGCGCCAACCAGCGGCCGGTGCCAGAGCTGCGTGGCCACCGCATCGCGGCGCCACATCAGGTTGAAATCCTCGGTGCGCCCGTCGACCAGTTCCCCGACCAGTGCGCGTTCGCCGGAGAAGCGCAGGCGCTGGTAGGGCGGCAGCAGTTCGTGCGTCTCGCCGTCGTCGAAGCACAGGCGCAGGCCGTTCCCGCTCAACAGCACCAGTTCGCGATCCACGCCGGGGAAGACGGAGAACGGTGCGTCGGCCTCGATCTCGGCGATCGACAGCCGCCAGTCCCATTCGCCGGAACCGGCGCCGGATTCGGCATGGATCTCGCGCGTCCAGCCGGCGCCGTTCTTCCAGCGCACCCGGCGGTACTCGTTGGCGGGGATCACGCGCGCTGGCCGGCCCATGCCCGCCAGTTTAGCCACCGGCACCTGCCGCCGCGAAAGGGAAGTGGCCGCCCGCCCATGCCTTCCTGGCGTGGAACGGGCGGCGGTACTTCCCTGTCGCGGCATCCTGCCGGTCCCCGGAGCATCCCTGCTCCCAGCTGCGGACGCACGTCCCTGCGCGTCCGTCAACGACTGTCAGCGCGTCTGCGCGGCGGAGCGGGCAGCGCCGGTGGTGGCGCCGGCGGCGGCGGCCGGGCGCGGCGTCGACACCACGATGCGCTCGCGGTTCTGCTCGACCGTCTTCAGGCCGATGCCCTTGACCTGGGCCAGCTGCTCCGGGCTCTGGAACGGGCCGTTGGCCTTGCGGTAGGCAACGATGGCCTCGGCCTTGGACGCACCGACGTTGTGCAGCACGCGGTCGAGCGTGGCGGCGTCGGCGGTGTTGATGTTGACCTTCTCCGCCGCAAACGCGGTGCCGGCCAGCATCAGCGACAGCAGCACGGTGGCGAACAGGCTCTTGATCGTGTTCATGTTGGATGTCCTTCGAGAGTTGGGTTGGTTTCCTTACCGCCGGCGGGCGACCGCCTGCCGGTATGCACAGTCTCCCGGTCCCGGCCGCCGCGCGGCATCGCCGCAGGGACTGCCGTGGGACCGGACGATGCCGCGTCGCGGCGTAGGGAAATCCCTACACATGCCCCGCGCTAGAATTACGCTCTTCGCACACACGGGATTGCTCGATGGACGCCAGCCGGATCGACCGCTACGTCGCGGAAAAATGGGACGACGAGATCGTCCCGCAGCTCGTCGAATACATCCGCATCCCCAACAAGTCGCCGATGTTCGACGCCGACTGGGTGAAGCACGGCTACATGGCCGACGCCGTGAAGCTGATGGAGGCGTGGGCAAGCGCGCAGTCCGTGCCCGGCATGGTCGTCGAAGTGGTGCAGCTGGAAGGCCGCACGCCGCTGATCTACATCGACATCCCGGCCGCGCACGGCGGCAGCAACGACGACTGCGTGCTGCTCTACGGCCACCTCGACAAGCAGCCGGAGATGACCGGCTGGGACGACGACCTCGGCCCCTGGAAGCCGGTGCTGCGCGGCGACAAGCTCTACGGCCGCGGCGGCGCCGACGACGGCTACGCGATCTACGGTTCGCTGGCCGCGATCCTCGCCCTGCAGGAACAGCAGGTGCCGCACGCGCGCTGCGTGGTGCTGATCGAGGCCTGCGAGGAATCGGGCAGCTACGACCTGCCGGCCTACGTCGACCACCTCGCCGACCGCATCGGCCAGCCGTCGCTGGTGGTGTGCCTGGATTCGGGCTGCGGCAACTACGACCAGCTCTGGTGCACCACCTCGCTGCGCGGCCTGGCCGGCGGCAACCTGACGGTCAAGGTGCTGGCCGAAGGCGTGCATTCGGGCGATGCCTCGGGCGTGGTGCCGTCGAGCTTCCGCCTGCTGCGGCAGCTGCTGTCGCGGATCGAGGACGAGAAGACCGGGCGCATCCTGCTCGACGGCCTGTTCGTCGATATCCCGCCCGAGCGTCTTGCGCAGGCGCGACGCGCCGCCGAGGTCCTCGACACCGCGGTCTACGACAAGTTCCCCCTGCTGCCGGGCATGAAGCCGATGAACGACGATCTCGCCGAGCTGGTGCTCAACCGCACCTGGCGCCCGGCGCTGTCGATCACCGGCGCCGGCGGCATCCCGGCGCTGGATTCGGCCGGCAACGTGCTGCGCCCGCAGACCGCGGTGAAGCTGTCGCTGCGGCTGCCGCCGACGCTCGACGGCAAGTTGGCCGGCGACTTGCTGCAGGCCGAGTTGCTGCGCGATCCGCCCAACGGCGCGCAGGTCACGCTGGCGCTGGAGAAGGCTTCGAGCGGCTGGAACGCGCCGGCGATGTCGTCCTGGCTGGAAAAGGCCATCGACGCAGCCAGCAACGAGTTTTTCGGTGCCCCGGCGATGTACATGGGCGAAGGCGGATCGATCCCGTTCATGGGCATGCTCGGCGAGAAGTTCCCGGGCGCGCAGTTCATGATCACCGGCGTGCTCGGCCCGCATTCCAATGCGCACGGTCCAAACGAGTTCCTGCATATCCCGATGGGCAAGCGGGTGACGGCTTCGGTGGCACGCGTGATCGCCGAACACCACCTCGCCAGCCAGCGTGGCGAGACCACCGGCGCGGCGGTGGCGCCGGACAGCGGCACGCGGCACGGGGACCACGGCTGCTGCTGAGGCGAACCCATGCGGGCCGTAGGTCGGGGCTACGTCCCCGACGCCCGGCCACCGTTGCGGCCCGTGTATCGACCACGTAGGGGCCGTATAGGTCGAGGCTACGCCCCGACGCCCGGCTGGCGCGACGCCGCCGACCCTGCCAAGCTTCACCCACCATCCATCCCCGGGGAGCGCGCATGGAACTGTTCGGCAGCAGCAACTGGCTCTACATCATCTTCATCGGCCTGATCGTCGGCGTGGTCGCGCGCCTGCTCAAGCCCGGCAGGGACAACATGGGCTTCCTGCTGACCATCGTGCTCGGCATCGCCGGCGCGCTGTTCGCCGGCTGGATCGGCCGCGCGGTCGGCTGGTACGGCGACGGCCAGGCGGCCGGCTTCATCGCCTCCACGCTGGGCGCCATCGCGCTGCTGTTCATCGTCGGCTTCCTGCGCAAGAAGCGCTGAGGCGCAGGCCCATCGAAGCAGGAAAGCCGGGCAATGCCCGGCCTTCTTGTGTCGTGGACCTGCAGGAACGCCGTCAGTCGAGCAGCCGCGCGATCACCTGCTCCGCCAGCACCTCGGGGCTCGCCGCCTGCGTGTCGAGCACCAGCTCGGCGTGCTCCGGCGGCTCGTAGGGCGAGTCGATGCCGGTGAAGTTCGGCAGCTGGCCGCTGCGCGCCTTGGCGTAGAGGCCCTTAACGTCGCGCCGCTCGGCCTCGGCCAGCGGCGTGTCGACGAAGACCTCGACGAAATCGCCTTCGTCGAACAGCGCGCGCGCGGCGGCGCGCTCGGCGCGGAACGGCGAGATGAAGCTCACCAGCACGACCAGGCCTGCGTC
>JAFAEU010000196.1 GCA_023423855.1 Pseudomonadota bacterium
CCACCTGGCCGCGCCGCAGCACGTCGAAGGCATGGGGTTCGCCCCGGGCGGTGAAATCGCTCACGGCCGCGCCGAAGCTGGACACCTCGCTCCAGCAGCCGGCGTGCAGCACCCGCGCCAGGCTCTCTTCGAGCCCGTTCACCACCACCCGGCCGGACGGCGGCACGGTGCGCACCAGGTGGTGGAACTGCCGCTCGATGGCGGGCAGGTCGTCGAAGATGTCGGCGTGGTCGAACTCCAGGTTGTTCAGCACGGCCGTGCGGGGCCGGTAGTGCACGAACTTGCTGCGCTTGTCGAAGAACGCGGTGTCGTATTCGTCCGCCTCGATCACGAAGAGCGGCGCGGCGCCCCCCCGGGCGGTGGCCCCCCCCCCGCGCCCGGGCAGCACGTGGTCGCGCAGCCATTCCGCGCCCGAGACGTAGGCGCGGCCACTGTCGAGCACCGCCTCCACCGCGGCGTTGCCGCGCGAGAGCGCGTTGCCGATCACCACTGTCTCGCAGTCGTCCGAAATGTGTTCGGGCAGGTAGCCCTGCTTCAGCGCGATGCCGAGTTGTTCGAGCTGCGTCGACATCGGCGGATACACCGCCTGGTCGCTGCCTTCGACGGCGTGCCCGAGTTCGCGCGCGAGCGCGGCGACGCCGCCCATGAAGGTGCCGGCGATGCCGAGGATATGGATCTTCAAGATTCGCGAGCCTCAGGTAGTTCGAGCCCCCTCCCCCGCCTGCGGGGGTGAGGACGGCCCGTGTGCACGGCACTGTCGTGCGGGCCGTCCGAACGCCCGGCGCGCTGCACCGGGCCGGACGGGTTGGGGCAGGCTCTTCTCCCGCAAAGCGGGAAAGGAACAGGAATCAGCCGACCGCCTTCTCCGGCGCGATCGCCTCGACGATGCGCGTGAACACCTCGTCCAGCGCCCCCACGCCGTCGACCACGGTCAGCTGCCCGTGCTGGCGGTAGAACTCGATCACCGGCGCGGTCTGCTGGTCGTACACCTGCAGTCGCTTGCGCACCGACTCGGGATTGTCGTCGGCGCGACCCTCGGCCTTGGCGCGACCGGCGAGGCGTTCGACGATCTGCTCGTTGTCCACCGTCAGCTGTACCGCCGCGTCGAACGACTGCCCGAGGCTGGCCAGCAGCTCGTCCAGCGCCGCCGCCTGCGCCAGGTTGCGCGGGTAACCGTCGAGGATGAAGCCGGAGCGGGTGTCGTCGCGCGAGAAACGATCGCGCAGCATGCCCAGCAGGATCTCGTCGCTGACCAGGTCGCCGCGCGCCATCACTTCCTTCGCCTGCAGCCCCAGCGGGCTGCCTGCCGCCACTTCGGCGCGCAGCAGGTCGCCGGTCGAGATGTGCGGCACCTGCAGGTGCTCCTTCAACTTCGCCGCCTGCGTGCCCTTGCCCGAGCCGGGCGCTCCCAACAATACCAATCGCATCGAGGACTCCCACCAGATCGAAACCGTAAAGCGGCCACGGGGGGTTGCTAAACTCCCGCCGGCACCGCGGATACAGCCGCCAGCTTAACCCATCGACCCGTCCCCCCGACCTCATCCAAAGGGCGCATATGGCTTCCGGAACCCTGCTCTATTCCCAGTCCGGCGGTGTCACCGCCGTCATCAACGCCACCGCCTCGGGCGTCATCGCCGAGGCCCGCGCCCGCAAGGTGAAGGTGCTGGCGGCCCGCAACGGCATCCTCGGCGCCCTGCGCGAGGAACTGGTGGACACCTCGAAGGAATCGGCCGCCGCGATCCGCGCGCTGGCGCACACGCCCGGCGGCGCGTTCGGCTCCTGCCGCTACAAGCTCAAGTCGGTCGAGCAGGACCGGGCCAAGTACGAGCGCCTGCTGGAGGTATTCAAGGCCCACGACGTGCGCTGGTTCCTCTACAACGGTGGAAACGATTCCGCCGACACCGCCAACAAGGTCTCCAAGCTGGCCGCCGAGTTCGGCTACCCGCTGACCTGCATCGGCGTGCCCAAGACGATCGACAACGACCTCGCCGTCACCGACTGCTGCCCGGGCTTCGGCTCCGCCGCCAAGTACACCGCCGTCTCCGTGCGCGAAGCCGCGCTGGATGTGGCGGCGATGGCTGAAACATCAACCAAGGTCTTCGTCTACGAAGCCATGGGCCGCCACGCCGGCTGGCTGGCCGCCGCCGCCGGCCTGGCCGGCAAGGGTGCGGATGATGCGCCACACCTCATCCTCTTCCCCGAGCGACCCTACGACGAGGCGGATTTCCTGAAGCAGGTGAAGAAGGTCGTCGCCCGCGTCGGCTACTGCGTCGTGGTCGCCAGCGAAGGCATCCAGACCGCCGACGGCCGCTTCGTCGCCGACTCCGGCGGCGGCAAGGACTCCTTCGGCCACACCCAGCTCGGCGGCGTCGCCTCCTACCTCGCCGGCAAGGTCAAGGACGAACTCGGCTTCAAGGTCCACTGGACCCTGCCCGACTACCTGCAGCGCTCGGCCCGCCACCTCGCCTCGAAGACCGACGTCGAGCAGGCGCTGGCCGTCGGCAAGGCCGCCGTGCAGTTCGCGCTCAAGGGCCAGAACGCAACCATGCCGGTGATCGTGCGCAGCTCCGACAAGCCGTACCGCTGGAAGATCGGCAGCGCGCCGCTGGACAAGGTCGCCAACCACGAGAAGAAGTTCCCGGCGAACTTCATCCGGCGCGATGGCTACGGCATCACCGACAAGGCGCGCGCCTATCTCGAACCCCTGATCCGCGGCGAGGCGCCGCCGCCGTACGGGAAGGACGGGATTCCGGCGTACGTGACGCTGAAGAACGTGGCGGTGAAGAAGAAGTTGCCGAAGTGGGGCGGGTGATCCGGCGCATCCTTGGACTCGGTGAGAAGCACGGGTTGGAATACGGCGCCATGTCGGCACGTCGGTGCTGCATGGAGAAGTACTTGACTTGATTTCACGCGGGCAGCGGCTGTGCCGATGCGCCGCGCCTTCGGGATCGGCGCGCTTTGTTTGCCATCGCAGGTTCAGGAGCAAGAGCGTTCCGTCCGCCTGCGGCGGCCGGGCTCATTTCTTTTGCTGGCCCAAAAGAAATGAACCCGCCGAAGGCGGAAGCTCTTGATCTCTTGCTTCACCCACGCCCTTAACCGACATGCATTCCGGAACCCCGCCGCGCGGGTTGAAACCCGCCCTATGCGCCCCGTCAGGCTTCGAGCATCGACAGGTTCCGCACTGCGCCCTTGTCAGCGCTGGTGGCCAGCAGTGCATATGCCTTCAACGCGGCACTGACCTTTCGCGCGCGTGGCTGCGCGGGCTTCCAGCCCTTCGCGTCCTGTACGGTGCGGCGCGCGGCGAGTTCCTCGTCCGGCACCAGCAGTTCGATCGTGCGCGCGGGAATGTCGATGCGGATGCGGTCGCCGTCGCGCACGAGCCCGATCGCGCCGCCGGCGGCGGCTTCGGGCGATGCGTGACCGATCGATAGCCCGGACGTGCCGCCGGAGAAGCGTCCATCGGTGAGCAGTGCGCAACGCTTGCCCAACCCTTTCGATTTCAGGTAGCTGGTCGGATACAGCATCTCCTGCATGCCCGGTCCGCCCTTGGGACCCTCGTAGCGGATGACGACGACATCGCCCGCCTTCACCTCATCGCCGAGGATGCCCTGCACTGCCGCGTCCTGGCTCTCATAGACGCGGGCGCTGCCTTCGAAGATGTGGATCGATTCGTCGACGCCGGCGGTCTTCACCACGCAGCCGTCGACAGCGATGTTGCCGTGGAGCACCGCAAGGCCGCCTTCCTGCGAATAGGCGTGTTCGACGTCACGGATGCAGCCCTCGGCGCGATCGGCGTCGAGCGTCGGCCAGCGCGTGTCCTGGCTGAAGGCGGTTTGCGTGGGAATGCCGGCAGGACCGGCCTTGTAGAAGGCGGCGACGGTCTCGTCGTCCACGGTCGCGATGTCCCACTTCGCGATCGCCTCGCCCAGCGTCCTCGCGTGCACGGTGGCGACATCGGCATGCAGCAGCCCGCCGCGAGCGAGTTCGCCGAGGATCGCCATGATGCCGCCGGCGCGGTGCACGTCCTCGATGTGGTACTTCTGCGTGTTCGGCGCGACCTTGCACAGCTGCGGGACGCGCCGCGAGAGGCGGTCGATGTCGCGCAGGGTGAACGGCACCTCGCCCTCCTGCGCGGCGGCGAGCAGGTGCAGGATGGTGTTGGTCGAGCCGCCCATCGCGATGTCGAGCGTCATCGCGTTCTCGAAGGCCTCGAAGGTGGCGATGCCGCGCGGCAGCGCGCGCGGGTCTTCGGCGCCGTACCAGCGGTGGCACAGTTCCACCGCGGTGCGGCCGGCGCGCAGGAACAGCTGCTCGCGGTCGGCGTGCGTGGCCAGCGTGGTGCCGTTGCCGGGCAGCGACAGGCCGAGCGCCTCGGTCAGGCAGTTCATCGAGTTGGCGGTGAACATGCCGCTGCACGAGCCGCAGGTCGGGCAGGCGCTGCGCTCGACCGCCGCGACCTGTTCGTCGGACACGTTCGGATCGGCGGCCATCACCATCGCGTCGACCAGGTCGAGCTTGTGGTCTGCCAGCCGCGTCTTGCCGGCTTCCATCGGTCCACCGGAGACGAACACCGTCGGGATGTTGAGCCGCAGCGCGGCCATCAGCATGCCGGGGGTGATCTTGTCGCAGTTGGAGATGCACACCAGCGCGTCGGCGCAGTGCGCGTTGACCATGTACTCGACCGCGTCGGCGATCACCTCGCGGCTGGGCAGCGAATACAGCATGCCGTCGTGGCCCATGGCGATGCCGTCGTCGACGGCGATGGTGCTGAACTCCTTGGCCACGCCGCCGACGCGCTCGATCTCGCGCGCGACCAGCTGGCCGAGGTCCTTGAGGTGCACGTGGCCGGGCACGAACTGGGTGAACGAATTGGCGATCGCGACGATGGGCTTGTGGAAGTCCTCGTCCTGCATGCCGGTGGCGCGCCACAGCGCGCGGGCACCGGCCATGTTGCGGCCGTGGGTGGACGTCTTCGAGCGATACTGGGGCATGGATTTCGCGGGGGATGACGCATCGCGTCAAAGTGGTGATTCTGGGGACTTTCCGCTGTTTCAGTTGCAACGATTTCGCCCGCAACGAAAGTCGCAGGCCATTTCCGGGCAGTCTGCTTGACAAAGCCTGAAACCCCGGTTTAGTTTGCGTGAATGCTGCAACGCCACACGCCCACGACGAATGTCCACGACGCCAATGCGGCGTCCATTCTCGTACTCGTCCTTATTACCTCACCCACAGGTGCGGGACGATCGGGCGCGTAAGCAGAAAGCGCCGGAATCCGAAACCCCGCACCGCAAGGGCGGGGTTTTTTGTTGCCCTCCGCATCCACCATCCACCACCCACTACACGCACCAGAGACCCGACATGACCCAGCCTTCCCTTCCCCGCCCCAGCATCGCCATCGTCGGCTACGGCAGCCAGGGCCGCGCGCATGCGCTCAACCTGCGCGACTCCGGCTTCGACGTCACCGTCGGCCTGCGTCCGGGCGGCCCGACCGAGGCCAAGGCCAGGGCCGACGGCTTCAGCGTGAAGTCGCCCGCCGAGGCGGTGAAGAGCGCCGACCTGGTCGCGGTGCTGACGCCCGACATGGTGCAGAAGAAGCTGTACGACGAGGTGCTGGCGCCGAACCTGAAGCAAGGCGCCTGCCTGCTGTTCGCGCACGGCCTGAACGTGCACTTCGGCATGATCTCGCCGCGCGACGACCTGGACGTGGTGCTGGTCGCGCCCAAGGGCCCGGGCGCGCTGGTCCGCCGCGAGTACGAGATCGGCCGCGGCGTGCCCTGCATCTACGCCATCCACCAGGACCGCAGCGGCAAGGCCAAGGACCTCGCGCTGTCCTATGCCGACGGCCTCGGTGGCGCCCGCGCCAACCTGATCGAGACCACCTTCAAGGAAGAGACCGAGACCGACCTGTTCGGCGAGCAGGCCGTGCTGTGCGGCGGCGCGTCGTCGCTGGTGCAGGCCGGCTTCGAGGTGCTGGTGGAAGCCG
>JAFAEU010000342.1 GCA_023423855.1 Pseudomonadota bacterium
CCCCCGCAAGCGGGGGAGGGCGGGGGTGGGGGCCGCTTCCGACACCCATCCCTTGCCGGCGGCAAAACCTACTGCACCCGCCGCCGCAGCCAGTTCAGCAGGTCGATCCGGGTGATCAGGCCGAGGAACTTCGGCCCGTCGACCACGATCGCGACGTGGCCCCGGTCGAACACCGGCAGCAGCGACTCCACCGGCGACTTCACGTCGAGGATGTCGAGCTTGCTGACCATCGCCGTCGACACCGGGTCGCGGAAGCGGGCCTCGTCGCCGTAGACGTGCAGCAGCACGTCGCTCTCGTCGAGGATGCCGACGATGCGGTCGCCGTCCATCACCGGCAGCTGCGAGATCTCGTAGAGCTTCATGCGCTGGTAGGCGGTGACCAGCAGGTCGCCCGGGGCCAGCACCACGGTGTCGCGCTGCGAGTAGGGGCGCAGGATCAGGTCGCGCAGGTCGCCGTGCTGCTCGCGCTCGAGGAAGCCGTTGTCCAGCATCCAGTAGTCGTTGTAGAGCTTGGAGAGGTACTTGTTCCCGGTGTCGCAGACGAACACCAGCACCTTCTTCGGCTCGGTCTGCTCGCGGCACCAGCGCAGCGCGGCGGCCAGCAGGGTGCCGGTCGAGGAGCCGCCGAAGATGCCCTCCTTTTGCAGCAGCTCGCGCGCGGCGAGGAAGCTCTCCTTGTCGGGGATGGCGTAGGCCTTCTTCACCCGGCTGAAGTCGGAGATCGACGGCAGGAAGTCCTCGCCGATGCCCTCGACCATCCAGCTGCCCGACTTCTCGCTGAGCGTGCCCTCGTTGATGTACTCGGCCAGGATCGAGCCGACCGGGTCGGCCAGCACCAGCTCCACGTCGGGCGCCTGTTCGGCGAAGCAGCGCGACAGCCCGGTCATGGTGCCGGAGCTGCCGCAGCCGAAGACGATCGCGTCCAGGCCGCCGACCTCGGCCATCTGCCGCAGGATTTCCGGGCCGGTGCCGGTCTCGTGCGCGGCCGGATTGTCGGGGTTGCCGAACTGGTTGATGAAGTATGCGCCCGGCGTTTCCGCGGCGATGCGCGCGGCGAGGTCCTGGTAGTACTCGGGATGGCCCTTGGCCACGTCCGAGCGGGTCAGCACCACCTCGGCGCCCATCGCCTTGAGGTTGAAGATCTTCTCCCGGCTCATCTTGTCCGGGACCACGAGGACCAGCCGATAGCCCTTCTGCTGCGCCACCAGCGCCAGGCCGATGCCGGTGTTGCCGGCCGTGCCCTCGACCAGGGTGTCGCCGGGGCGGATGTCGCCGCGCGCCTCCGCGGCCTCGATCATCGACAGGCCGATGCGGTCCTTGATCGAGCCGCCGGGGTTCTGGCTCTCGAGCTTGAAGTACAGCTCGCAGACGCCGGCGTCGATGCGCTGCGCCTTGACGATCGGGGTATCGGCGATGAGTTCGAGGACGGAGGAATGGATCGTCATGCGGGTCGCGTGCGGCAGCGGGAGAACCGCGATTATCGCACCGCCCCGGGACGATCCACGCCGCGGTGCGGCGTACAGCACACGGGCGGCGGCGACCGACGAGGATGGCCGCCGCCGCCCGTGACTTCGGAACGCGTCAGTGTTGCAGCACGTCGTAGAGCTGGGTCAGGCGATCCTTGGCGGCGAGCTTCTCGCGCTTCATCTGCGCCAGGGTGACGTCATCGATCGGGAGCACGCCGAGCTCGGCATCGAGCACCTTCTTGTCGAGTTCCCTGTGCCGCTGGTACAGCTGCTTGAACTCCGGGTTGCCCTTGATCAGCTTGTCGAGTTCGGCCTGCGGTTGCCCTTCGAACATGGAATCCTCCTGCAAACATGCAAACGCCCCGGCCGGTCAGGGCACGGGGCGTCGTCTTGGGTGACAGACCGGGCGCTTGCACGAATCCCCTCCTGCACGGCCTGCCCGGCGGACTGCGCTGCCGGTGGCGGGTGCCTGGTGTGGGATCGGCTCGGTCATTTCGGTCTGGCTCTTTCGCCAGGCGGCTGGATCGAAAAACTGCCGTCTGGGTATCCGACCCTACTCCTCCCCGAGGGGGTCGACAAGGGCCGGCGGCAAGCGGCTGATTTGCGGGACGTCACGGTTCGCCGGGGTGGCGGGGATGGGGTTCAGGCGCGCCCGCGGTAGACGCCCGGGGTTTGGGCAAGACCATCCAAACAATTGATTTTCAAGAAATTAACAAGCCCGCCGCGCGACGCGACATTCAGATATGTCATCCCGAGCGTAGCGAGGGATCTGCTTTCCGTCCGGACAAGAGCAGATCCCTCCTGCGCTCGGGATGACAGGTCAGAATCCATGAGGCGCTCTCGGGCGCTTCAGACCCAACCCTTCCCACTGCAGGAGCGACTTCAGCCGCGACCGGAGGTTCAGCGGGACGGCCGGGCGCGCGCTTGAGGGCGCTTCTGATAAAGCGTCGCGCCGCGGGGGTGTCGTCGGGGCCAGCCCCGACCTATGGGTTGGATTCGAGGCTGCGCAGCAGCTCTTCTTCCTGGCGCTTGAGCTCGGCGGCGCGCTCGCGGGCGGCGCGCAGTTTCGCGGCCTCGCGCGAGGACACGCCCTGCAGCACGGTCTCGGCCTCCTGCCGGGCCAGGGACTCCTCCTCGGCGGCCTGGCGCAGGCGGGTGGCCTCCTCGGCCTGGATCTGGGCCTGGATGCGCAGGCGTTCGGCTTCCTGGCGCGCGCGCGCGGCCTCGCGGCGG
>JAFAEU010000347.1 GCA_023423855.1 Pseudomonadota bacterium
GCAGCGACTCGAACACCGCCGCCATGATCACCAGCATCAGCACCAGGGCGATCATGATGCTCTTCACCATCTGGTCCATGCCGTCGAAGTTGATGTTGAAGCTCAGGCCGGAGAAGGTGTAGCCGTAGCCCGGCGGGAACTCCACGCCGTCGAGCATGGTCTCGATGGCCTTGCGCGCCTCGTCCACGGGCACGTCCTTGGCGATGCCGGCCTCGATGCGGAGCATGGTCTGGCGGTTCATGCGCTGGATCGCGGTCGAGGCCGGGTTGACGGTCACGTCCACCATCGCCAGCAGCGGCACTTCGGTGCCGTTGGGCGCGCGCACCATGAACGAGGCCAGGTCCTCGGCGCTGTAGCTCTCGGAGCCGGCGAAGCGCACGTTCACCGGGATCTCCCGGTCGCCGCTGTGGAAGTCGCGCAGCGACGAGCCGCGCAGCGCCATGCCGACGAACTGCGCCACCTGCTGCGCGCTGAAGCCGTAGGCGGCCGCGCGCTCGCGGTCCACCTGCACCGACAGTTCGGAGTTGGCGTCGCCGGTGTCCACGCGCACGTCGCGCAGCTTCGGGTCGCGGCCCAGCATCGGCACGATGTCGTCGGCGATCTCCTGCAGCACCTGCGTGGAATCACCGACCAGGCTGAAGCGGATGCCCTGCCCGTCGCTGCCCATGCCGCCGGGCCAGCCGATGCCGATCTTCGCGCGCGCCGACTGCGGCAGGCCCTTGCGCAACTCCTCCTCGATCGCCTTGCTCTGCTCGCGGTCCTTCACCTTGAGGAACAGGCGCGTCGACGCCCAACCCTGCTCGCTGTAGCGGCTGTAGACGCGGTCGATCCGGAACTTCTCGCGGTTGGCGTTGACGAACGCCTCCACCTTCGCCACCTCCCGGCCCATCTCCTCCTTGGAGTACGCGCCCTTCCACTGGTAGAAGACGTTGATCTGGCTGGGATCGCCGTCGTCGCCGCCGCCTTGGGTGAACTTCATCGGCACGATGCTGACCAGCGAGATCGCGAGGATGCCGGCGACCGCCCAGCCGCGGTGCTCGAGGGTCCAGCGCAGCAGGTGCGCGTAGCGCTGCTGCAGCCGCGTGATGAACGGCGACTTCAGCGCCGGCGGCGTCTTCATCCGCGCCGACAGCATCGGGATCAGGCTCACCGCGACCAGCCACGAGGCCAGCAGCGACACCGAGATCGTCACCGCCAGCTGCGACAGGTAGACGGTGATGATGTTCTTCTCGCCGAACATCATCGGCATGAACACCACGCAGTGGCACAGGGTGCCGGCCGAGAGCGCGATCGCGACGTGGCGGGTGCCGATGATCGAGGCCAGCGTCGGCTTGTCCGGGTACTTCTCGCGCTCCTGGTAGATGCTCTCGACCACCACCACCGCGTTGTCCACCAGCATGCCCACCGCCAGCAGCAGGCCCATCATCGAGATGATGTTGAGCGAGATGCCGGTGAAGTACATGAAGCCCAGGGTCATGATGAAGCAGATCGGGATCGCCGCGGTCACCATCAGCGTCGACGGCCAGTGGCGCAGGAAGGCGTAGAGCACGATCACCGACAGGAACAGGCCGATCGCGCCGGCCTCGGCCAGCGCCAGCAGCGAGCCGGTCACCGCCTCGCCCTGGTCGTCGCTGATCTCGATGTCGATGCCGCGCATGGACGGATCGGTTTCCAGCACCGTGAGCTCGGCGCGGACCGCTCGCGAGAGGTCGACGAGGTTGGCCGCGCGTTCCTTGTAGATGTCCACGCCGACGCTGGGCTTGCCCTCCATCTGCCGCACGTAGCTCATGCGCTGCGGCTGCAGTCCGACGTCGGCGATGTCGGACAGGCGCGTGCCGCGGTTGTTCACGCGCATCTCGCGCAGCGCCTGAAGTTCCTGCAGCTCGCCGCGCGGCTGCACCCGCAGGCGCTGCCCGGCTTCGGTGATCTGGCCGGCCGAGACCGAGAAGTTCGCCGCCTGCAGCCGCTGCACCAGCTCGTTCAGGGCGACGCCATGGGCGCTCAGGCGGTTGCGATCGAGCGCGATCAGCACCTCCTGCCTGGCGACGCCCTCCACCTCCACGCGCGCCACGCCCGGCAGGCGCTCCAGCCGCTGCTTGATGCTGCGCTCGATCAGGTCCGCGCGCGCGGTCAGGTCCTCGGCGCTGCTCAGCCGCAGGCTCATCGCCTCGCGGTCGCTGGTGCTCCAGCGCTGCACGTAGTAGCGGCGGAAGTCGTCCGGCAGTTCGTCGCGGACCGCGTCGATGCGCTCGCGCGCCTCCGAGGCGGCGATGGCGATGTCGCGGTTCCAGTCGCCGAATTCGACCTGGATCATGCCGCCTTCGGCATTGGCGCGCGAGTTCATCGACTTGATGCCGGACATCGTCGCCAGCGCCTCCTCCACCGGCCGCACGATGTTGCGCTCCACTTCCTCCGGCGTGGAGCCCGGGTACGGCAGCGAGACGAAGAAGAACGGGATCGTGGCCTCCGGCTCGGCCTCCAGCGGCAGCCGGAACGAGGCGATCAGGCCGATCGCCACCATCGACACGAACAGCATGATCG
>JAFAEU010000363.1 GCA_023423855.1 Pseudomonadota bacterium
CTCTTCAACCCCGCGTTCGACGACGACGCCAGACAGGTCTTCCTGGGCGAACTTCGACGCAAGTTCACCTGGATCGACGCCGAACTGTCCGGCCGCGAGTACCTGGCCGGTCCGCACTTCACGGTGGCCGACGCCTATCTCTTCACCGTCGCAGGCTGGTCGCGCCTGGTCGGCCTGGATCTCGCGGATCTGCGCCATCTCCAGAAGTACCTCGCCGGCATCGCCGCCCGGCCGGCGGTGCGGGAAGCCATGCGGGCCGAGGGGTTGTCGGCATGAAGGCATGGACCGACAGCGCCGTCGCACGACGGCTCGATCTGGCCAGGCCCATCGTGCAGGGTCCCTTCGGCGGCGGCCTGTCCTCCGTGAACCTGGTGGTGGCCGTGTCGGAAGCCGGCGGCCTCGGATCGTACGGAGCCCACCATCTCGACGCCGCCGGGATCGCCAACGTCACTGCGGCGATCCGTGCCCGCACGAACCGCCCGTTCGCCCTGAACCTTTGGCTGCCGTTCGAGGACAGCGACGCTCCGCAGCTGGACGACGCCGCCTACGCGGACCATGCCCGGTTGCTCGCTCCCTACTACGCCGAACTCGGCATCGACCCGCCGCCGAAACCGGAACGCTTCACGCCGCGGTTCGAAGACCAGATGGAAGCCGTCCTCGACGCCCGCCCGGCGGCCTTCAGCTTCGTCTTCGGCGTGCCGTCGCCGGAGATACTCGAGCGCTGCCGGAAGCTGGGCATTGCCACCATCGGCGCCGCCACGACACCGGACGAGGCCATCGCCCTGGATCGCGCCGGGATCGAGCTGATCGTCGCCACCGGCTTCGAGGCCGGCGGCCATCGCGTCTCCTTCCTGCGCCGGCCCGAGGATTGCCTGACCGGCGGCCTCTCGCTGATCCCGCAGGTCGTGGATGTGGTCCGCGCTCCGGTGATCGCCGCCGGCGGCATTGCCGACGGGCGGGGCATCCTCGCCGCATTGCGCCTGGGCGCACAGGCGGTGCAGATAGGCACCGCGTTCCTCGCCTGTGACGAATCGAATGCCGACGCGCTCCATCGCGAACGCCTGCTCGGCGACGACGCGAGGCATACCGGCCTTACCCGCGCCTTCAGCGGTCGCCTGGCGCGCGGCTTGGTCAATCCTTTCATGCAGCGGATGAGCGGCCGGGAGCATGCGTTGGCGCCCTATCCCGTGCAGGGTTGGCTGACTGGCGCAATGCGGCCCGCCGCCGTTGCCCAGGGCCGCACCGACCTGATGTCGCTGTGGGCCGGGCAATCCTCGCCCCTGCTGCGGCATCGGAACGCTTCTTCGCTGATGGCGGCACTGGTCGAGGACGTGGAAACGCGGCTGCGGGCGGAGTAGAGCGCATCCGGATTCCGTTGCGCGAAGAAGCCATCGGCCGCACCGGGACCGCGCCGTCGAGTTCCCCACGCTGGATGCCGGACGACTCCGGAGCCCATCGCCGTCCATGTACCCGGCCAGGGGTTCGAGAACCACCCCGACCTGTCCGGCAAGGTCGTCCCAGTCATCCGGGTCGATCGGCTTGCGCGGTTCCTGTTCGAACACGTTGGGTCCTGCGCTGTCGATACGCATGACCATCCGCTTCGGGGCCGGAAGCAGCTGCGGAACCGGGCTCGTTGATCTCTCCATCGCAATCGCAGGCACCTGCGAACGGCGTCACGGGCGGCCAGGTCGATTCTTCGAACACTTGGCCGCGTCGCGCTTGCCCAGCCCACGGGCCGCATATCGCGCACCCGCGCTGTTCCGGAACTCCAGCCTGGCGATATTCAGCGGGGAATACGGGCGATGACCTTGATCTCGAAGTCGAACCCCGCAAGCCAGTTGACGCCGATCGCCGTCCAGTTCGGATAAGGCGCTTCCGGAAAGACCTCGCCCTTGACGGCCATGATCGTGTCGAACTGGTTCTCGGGATCGGTATGGAAGGTCGTCACGTCGACGATATCGTCGAGCCCGCATCCAGCTGCTTGCAGGGTCGCCTCGAGATTGGCGAATGCCAGGCGGACCTGGGCCTCGAAGTCCGGCTCTGGCGAACCGTCACTGCGACTTCCGACCTGGCCGGACACGAACAGGAGATCATCCGACCTGATCGCTGCGGAATAGGCGTGTGATGCATAGAGGTCGTGCCGACCGGCGGGAAAAACGGGGTCACGGGTAGTCATCGGGATCTCCTTGCGGGGCCGGCGGCCCCTTGTATGGCGATCACTTTAAGCAGCCGCCACGATGGGATAAACACGCCGATCCGGCGATCACCGTTTGTAGAATCCAAACAATCCCGCCCGCCCCTCTGGAGCCCAGATGGACCGTATCGACGCGATGCAGGCATTCGTCCGCGTGGCGGAGACCGGCAGCTTCACCAAGGCCGCCGAAACGCTGCAGACGAGCAAGACGCGCGTGACGCAACTGGTGCAGCAACTGGAGACGCACCTGCGGGTGAAGCTGCTCCATCGCACCACGCGCAAGGTCAACGTCACCGCCGACGGCGCCGCCTACTACGAACGCGTCGTGCGCCTGCTGGCCGACCTGGACGATGCCGAGACCAGCCTCTCGGCCGCCTCGGATGCCCCGCGCGGGCGATTGCGCGTGGATGTGCCCGCACCGCTGGCCAGCCTCGTGCTGGTGCCGGCACTCCCCGCCTTCCATGCGCGCTATCCCGACATCCAGCTCGACCTGGGCGCCAGCGATCGCAAGGTGGACCTGATCGACGAGAACGTGGACTGCGTGGTGCGCGGCGGCGAACTCACCGAGCCTTCGTTGCGCGCGCGCCATGTCGCGGACCTGCCGCTGGGCGTATACGCCGCACCGGGCTACCTGGCACGCGCGGGTGTGCCGGACCATCCGCAGGCGCTGGAAGACGGCCACCACCGCATCATCGGCTATCGCGGCTCGCGCACCGGCGCCCCGCTGGCCTACGCGATGCGCCGCGGCGACGAACGGCTGCGCGTCCACGGACGCCACGTGCTGTCGGTGGACGATGGCAATGCGTATCTGGCCGCCGGCGTGGCGGGCCTGGGCGTGCTGTGGCTGCCGCAGTACATGGCGCGCGCACCGCTGGCGCGCGGCGAACTGGTGCCGCTGTTCGAAGACTGGCAACTCGATCCGATGCCGCTGTACGTGGCCTTCCCGCCCAGCCGGCATGTCACTCGCGGGCCGCCCGGGGCCCTTTGCGGGGC
>JAFAEU010000376.1 GCA_023423855.1 Pseudomonadota bacterium
GCGTATGCCAGATCCCATCTACGCCGCACCAGCGAACAGGCGAACGTTCCCGGCACCGTTGCGCCTGTCGGTGTCGATCCGGAGGTCGTCCGATGAACGCGATGCGGACGTCCTTCAGCCTGACCCAGCGCGTGCTGCATTGGGTCATGGCGGCGCTGATCCTGGCCATGCTGTTCATCGGGGTGGGCATGGTCGCCACGGTGAGCGGGAAACACCAGTGGCTGTTGGCCATCCACAAGCCGCTGGGCGTCGCAATCCTGGTGTTGGCTGTCGTGCGCCTGTTCGCGCGCCTGCGGAACCCGCCGCCACCGTTGCCATCCGACCTGCCGGAGTGGCAACGCATCGCCGCACATCTCTCGCACTGGCTGCTCTACGCGCTGATGATCGCGATGCCACTGGTCGGCTGGGCAATGCTTTCGGCCGGGGGCTACCCGGTGATGATGGCCAGTGACCTGCGCCTGCCTGCGATCCTGCCGGAGAACGCCTTTGTGTTCGCTTGGCTGCGCACGGCGCATGGCGTCCTAGCCTATTTGCTGTTCTTCGTCTTTCTGACCCATCTGGGTGCCGCGCTGTATCATGCGCTGATCAGGCGTGACGGGCTACTGCGCAGCATGACAGGTGCAACGCGACCTCAAGCCGAACCTGCAAACCAGGACGATCAGGCGGGCAGCATGGGCATCGAGGATCCGATCGCGCCTCTGGACGAGGCCTGATCCGCAGCGCCTTCGACCGCAGCGTCACCTTCTTCGGCACCGCCGGGGCCTGCGGACAGGGCGCGAACGAGGAACTGCCGGGCGAGGCGCTGGAGGTCGCGTCGGCCCGGCGTCTGTCCCA
This sequence comes from Pseudomonadota bacterium, assembly GCA_023423855.1. Taxonomy (GTDB): domain Bacteria; phylum Pseudomonadota; class Gammaproteobacteria; order Xanthomonadales; family Xanthomonadaceae; genus Luteimonas. The sequence continues at coordinate 835 of JAFAEU010000376.1, forward strand.
TGCCGGCCTCGTGGAGGGAAGGGAGCCCGTCAGCGCCCCGTCGTTTCGGGAATCGCGCGCCAGGCGAAGTCGCGGAAGCGCACCGCGCCGCTGCCCGCGGAATACAGCCCGACGCGCAGGCTCAGGAAGCCGCCGAAGGTGTTGTGGTGCAGGCCGGAGACTTCCATCCGCGTGCCGTGCTGCGACCAGGTCGCGCCGTCGTCGTGCGAGTACGCGTAGGTGACCACATGGGCGTCGTTGTCAATGCGCACGCGCACGCGTCGGGTGGCGCGCGGCTGCCGGGCCCAGGCCAGTTCCTCGGCGTACTGCCAGGTCTTGATCGTGTCGGCGGTGAAGCCGAGGCCGACGAAGGCGCGCGGGCTGTAGAACAGCACGAGGCCGCCTTCGGCCCGGTCGCCCTCGAGTTCAAGCGAGACCTCGGCCCGCCAGGCGCGGTCGCCGACGATGCAGGTCAGCGGCGCGCCGTCGGCGGGCGAGGATCCGGACGCGGCCAGGCGCAGCGCGTCGCCGTGGTGCGAGACGCGCGCCATCTCGTCCGGCCCCGGCTGGTGGAAGCACCACTGCACGCCGAAACGTTCCGCCGACAGTGGACCCGAGAGCGCGAAGCCGTGCGTGGCGCCGGCGATGTCAGCCGGCTTGCGCAAAGGCTGCGACAGGTCGCCGCCGAGCGCGTGCAGCCAGCCGTCGTCGCGCCACTCGACCGGTTCGAGGAGGGTCTGCCGCCCGAGCGTGTGGAAGCCGTTCTCGTAGCCGTGGTAGACCAGCCACCAGGCGCCGGTCGGCCCTTCCACCGCGGTGGCGTGGCCGCGCGACCACCAGGGTTCTTGCGTCGATCGCGTACGCACCAGCGGATTGTGCGGGCAGTGCTCCCAGGGGCCGTGCACCGAACGCGCGCGCGCCATGATCACCATGTGCCCGGTGGCCGGCCCGGCGGTGCCGCCGACCGCGGTCACCAGGTACAGCCAGCCTTCGCGCCAGAACAGCTTCGGGCCTTCGGGCGCGAAGTTCTCGGTCACCCAGTCGTCGGGATAGCGCCAGGGGCGGTAGCTCTCTTCCAGTTCACCGTCGGTGGCTAGTCCGTCGTCGCTGAGGCGGATCTTGCGGATGCCGTTGACGAACAGGTAGCGCCGGCCGTCCTCGCCGACCACGTGGCCCGGGTCGATGCAGCCCTCGATGCCGAGGTCGATCGGCTCGCTCCAGGGGCCGCGGATGTCGTCGGCGTGGATCGCGTGGATCGACCAGCCCTCGCCGGTCGGGTTGGCGGGGATGTAGATGAAGTAGCGGCCGTCGTGCTTGCACAGGTCGACCGCCCAGATGTCGCCGAGGTTGCGGAATAGCGTGGGGCCGACCGGCGTCCAGTTCACCAGGTCCTTCGAGTGCCAGACCACCAGGCCCGGGTACGAGTGGAAGGACGAGAACGTCATCCAGTAGTCGTCGCCGTCCTTCAGGACCGTGGGGTCCGGGTGGTTGCCGGCGACGATCGGGTTGAGGAAGGTGCCGTCGCCGAGGTCGGCGCGGCGCTGGCCCTCGATGCCGCGGGCCCAGGCGTGGGGAGGCGCGTCGCAATCGCCCGCGCCGGCGTCGCGTGCGCGACCGGGCAGCGGCGCGACGATGGCGCCGGCCGCGACCGCCTTGAACAGGTCCCTACGGCTGGTCATCGCGCTTCACCGCGTACAGGCCGAAGGTGTTGCCGATGAAGCCGCCGGCGGTGTCGACGCTGAGCAGGCTGGCGTCGAGGTCGCTGGCCAGCGGCTTCCAGTCGTCGGGTGCGAGCGCGTAGTCGACGTCGAGCCGCGGCGCCGCGAGACGCAGGCGCAGCGAGACATGTTCCGGCACGTTCGCCAGCGGGACGCGCGTGAGTTCGCGGCCGCCTTCCGGTTCGTCGCTGCCTGCGCGGCGCAGCAGTACCAGCGCTGCGCCCCGTGCGCTGCGTTCGATGCCGGCGACGTAGTGGTGGCGCTCGTTCTGCAGCAGCGCGAGCCCCGCAAGCTCGCCCGCGTCGAGCGCGCTGGCGCCGATCGTCGCGGCGATCGTGGCGTTGTGGTGCTGCAGGCGATGGCCGACGTAGGAGGGCTGTCCGCCGCCGTGTCCGCCCAGCGGCGTCGACGACGGCGTGATGCGCAGGCCGCCGTCGCCGGTGGCGAACCACGCGTCCTTCGGCGGATCGAGCATCAGCCATTGCGGCGGCAGGGCCTTTGCGTCGAATCGCTCCGTCCACGCCATCGGTCCCGTGGCCGGCAGCGGCTGTCCGCTGCGCGGCAGCGCCGGGCGCTGCGCCACCATCGGCACGCGCTCGCCGTGCCGCAGGATCACCGGCCAGTCTTCCTTCCATTCGACCGGCAGCAGGAAGGTCTCGCGGCCGAGGTTGTACTGGTTGCCGCGATACGGCCGCGTGGCGAGGAACACCGCCCACCACGCGCCGTCGGGCAGTTCGACGAATTGCGCGTGCCCGGTCGAGGTGACCGGGGCGGGGCGCGCGGGATCGAGGTCGCGCTGGGTCAGCGTCGGGTTGCCCGGCCATGCTTCGTACGGGCCGGTGACGGCGCGGCTGCGCCAGATCATCTGCGCGTGCTGTTCGCCGGTGCCGCCCTCGGCCGCGGTGAGGTAGTACCAGTCGCCGCGGCGGAACAGGTGCGGGCCTTCGACGTGCTCGGGGTTGCTCTGCGGGTGCACGCCTGCGTCCACCAGTTGGATCGCCTCGTCGGTGAGCGACAGCGTCTCGGCGTCGAATCCGCGCAGCCAGATCGCGCGATGTCCGTCGTAGCGCATCGGTCCTTGCGGCACGTCGTTGTGGACCAGCCAGGCGCGGCCGTCGTCGTCGAAGAACAGCGAGGGGTCGATGCCGTTGAAGTCGAGCCACGCGGGATCCGACCACGGGCCCGCCGGATCTTCGGCGGTGATGACGAAGTTGCCCATGCCGCGGCCGGGGCAGTAGAAGCAGGTGTTGGCGATGTAGAAGCGGCCGTCGCGATGGCTGATCGTCGCCGCGAACAGCCCGCGCGTGAGTTCCTCGCCGTCGCCGTAGGGCATCTGGTCCGGGCGGTCGATGGCGTTGCCGATTTGCCGCCACGACACCAGGTCGGTGCTGTGGAACAGGGGCAGGCCGGGGTAGTAGCCGAACGACGAGGTGACGAGGTAGAAGTCGTCGCCGACGCGGATCGCGGAGGGGTCGGGATGGAAACCCGCGATCACCGGGTTGCGGTACTGCGTTTCGCCCGGCGCCGGGCCGCCATCGTCGCCGCGGTAGTGCACGTCGGTGAAGACGGCCTCGCCCGCGTTGACGCCGGTGGCGGCGAGGCAGGCCAGCAGTAGTGCGGCGGCTCGATTCTTCATGTGCGCGGTTCTCCTGTTGGTCCGAGCGACTGTCGAAAGACCGGAAAAGCGGCCGCATCTGAAGCCGCGAAAGAAGCCGCCGTCATCCCGGCGCAAGCCGGGATCCATTTTCAGAGTCAAGATGGATCCCGGCTTGCGCCGGGATGACGGAGTTTGGGCTGCATGCCTGCGGGAGCGTGGATCATCCGGCGATCGCCGCGGCGTGCCAGCGGTGCCGCCACAGCGCCTGCAGTCCGCGCGCGGCGAGGTCCTCGGAATGCCGCTGCACGCCGATGTCGAGCGCGGTCAGCGCGTGCGCGTAGGCGGCGAGCAGGCGTTCGCTGCCGACCAGGTGGACCTGCGCCGGGCGCGGCCCGTCCACGGACGGCAGGGCGGCCTGCAGTTCGTGGCCGATCAGCAGGCCCGACAGGTAGGACGGCAGCGCGCTGCCGGCGAACTGCGCGGACAACCCCAGCGTGCGCACGCCGAACAGGTGGTGCGGCAGCCCCCCCGGTTCGGCGCTGCGGCGCAGGCCGGCCTCGAAGGCGTAGGCATCGAAGCGGCTGTCGTCGTCGGGCATCAGCGCGCCGAGGATGCTGTGCCGGCGCAGCACGGCATACAGTTCGCCGGTCATCGCGGTGTGGATGCGCTGGATGCGTCCGTCGCGGATCGTCACCCACTTGCTGTGCGTGCCGGGCAGGCAGACCTGGTGGACGCCCGCGGGCAGGGCGTCGAGCAGCGCCGCCAGCTGCGTCTCCTCGCCGCGCATCACGTCCGGCACGGTGTCGGAGGCGGTGTCGTACAGGCCGGGCACGATCCACAGCTCGCGGCCGTCGAAGCCCGGCGGATGGAAGCGCTGCATGTGCCGGGCGAGATCGTGCACGCCGGCGGGGCAGTCCAGGTACGGCATCTCGTGCCAGCCGCCGCGGGCGCCGACCATGCCGCACAGCAGGATGTGGTCGTCGTCCCAGCCGGCGATCTCCGCGGCGAGCACGGACGCGAAGTGGCCGGCGCTGGCCAGCGTGCCGCGCTCGCTGCGGCGGCGCTCACGCAGCCTGCCCTCGGCATCGAGCCGGTACAGGCGCAGGTTGGTGGTGCCCCAGTCGACCGCGATCATGAGGTCCGGAACCGGGGTTCGGGCCGGCCGCTGCCTGCCGCCAGCGGCAAGGCGAAGACGCCGCCGGCCGTCGGTGCGCGCGCGAGCGCGTCCGCGTCCATCTCCTCGCGCGCGGTGGTCACGTACAGCGTGTCGAAGCCGGCGCCGCCGATCGTGCAGCACGAGGGCATGCCCGCGGGAATGGCGACGAAGCGATCCATGCGGCCGTCCGGCGCGTAGCGCACCGCGCGTCCGCCGTCCCACTGCGCGTTCCAGACGAAGCCTTCGGCATCGACGGTCGAACCGTCGGGCGACTTGCCGCCCCCGACCTCGGCGAACACGCGCGCTGCGGAGACGCGGGCGGCGTCGGAGTCGTAGTCGCAGCGGTGGATGCGGGGCTGCGCCGAATCGCACCAGTACAGCGTGCGGCCATCGGGCGAGAAGCAGATCGAGTTCGGGATCGCGACCGCCGGCAGCGCCAGCCGGCGCAGGCCGTGCGCGTGCGAGAACTGGTAGACGCTGCCCAGCGGCGGCGTGGCGCCGGTTTCGTCCTTGGTGCCGAACACGAAGTTGCCGTGGCGGTCGCAGCGGCCGTCGTTGCTGCGCGTGTCGCGCCCGTGTTCCGGTTCGAGCGCGGCGAGCGTGCGCAGCGCCAGCGGCTCGCCCGCGCGCGGCGCCTGCGCGATGCGGATCGACTTGGCCAGCGCGAGCAGCAGCCCGCCGTCGTCGCACAGCGCCAGGCAGCCGAGCGGCTCGGGCAGGTCCCAGGAATGCGTGGCGTTGGCGGCCGGCGCGTGCATCCACAGCCGGCTGGAGAGGATGTCGGTCCAGTACAGCCGCTGCGCGCGGTCGTCCCAGACGATGCCTTCGCCGAGCTGGCAGCGGCTGTCGACGGCCAGGGCTGCCGTCGCGATGGCGTCGCGGTCCGCGCTCACCGGCTCACCATTCCGCGACGCTGCCGTCGCCGTGGCGCCAGAGCGGATTGCGCCAGCGCGGCGGCTCGCGGCCCATGCGCGCCAGCAGTTCCTCGTCGATCTCCACGCCGAGGCCCGGTTTTGGCAGCGCGGCGATGCTGCCGGTGTCGTCGCAGCGGAAGTCGTCCTTGTTGAGCACGTAGTCGAGCAGGTCCGCGCCCTCGTTGTAGTGGATGCCGATGCTCTGTTCCTGCAGCATCGCATTCCAGCTGACGAAGTCCACCTGCAGGCAGGCGGCCAGCGCCACCGGGCCGAGCGGGCAGTGCGGGGCGAGGCCGATGTCGTGGGCCTCGGCCATCGCCGCGATCTTCATGCACTCGGTGATGCCGCCGGCGTGCGAGAGGTCGGGCTGCAGCAGCGCCAGCCCGCCTGCGGCAAGCACCGGCTTGAACTCCGCGCGCGAATACATGCGCTCGCCCGCGGCCAGCGGAATCGAGGTCGCGTCCGACAGCGGACGGTAGTACTCCCACTGTTCGGGCAGCACCGGCTCCTCGACGAACAGCGGCCTGAACGGCGCCAGCTCGCGCAGCAGCACGCGCGCCATCGGCGCGCTGACGCGGCCGTGGAAGTCGATGCCGAAATCGATCGCATCGCCCACTGCCTCGCGCACCGCGGCGACCTTGGCCACGGCGGCGTCGATCGCGCGCGGGCTGTCGATCAGCTTGAGCTCCTCGGTGCCGTTGAACTTGAAGGTGTCGAAGCCCTGCGCGCGATAGCCCTGCATCTGCGC
>JAFAEU010000387.1 GCA_023423855.1 Pseudomonadota bacterium
ATCCAGCAGCAGTACCAGTCGGGCCTGGTCACCGCCGGCGAGCGCTACAACAAGGTGGTCGACATCTGGTCGCGCACCAACGAGCGCGTGGCCAAGGCGATGATGGACGCGATCGGCACCGAGACGGTGACCAACGCCAAGGGCGAGAAGGTCGCGCAGAAGTCGATGAATTCGATCTACATCATGGCCGACTCCGGCGCCCGCGGTTCGCAGGCGCAGATCCGCCAGCTGGCCGGCATGCGCGGCCTGATGGCCAAGCCGGACGGCTCGATCATCGAGACGCCGATCACCTCGAACTTCCGCGAGGGCCTGAACGTCCAGCAGTACTTCATCTCGACCCACGGCGCCCGAAAGGGCCTCGCGGACACCGCGCTCAAGACCGCGAACTCCGGTTACCTGACCCGTCGCCTGGTCGACGTGGCGCAGGATGTGGTGATCACCGAGACCGACTGCGGCACGCTCGCCGGCCTGACCATGACCCCGATCGTCGAAGGCGGCGACGTGGTCGAGCCGCTGCGCGACCGCGTGCTGGGCCGCGTCGTGGCAGAGGACGTGTTCCTGCCGGGCAACGACGAGGATCCGATCGTCACCCGCAACACCCTGCTCGACGAGGCCTGGGTGCAGCGCCTCGAGGACGCCAGCGTGCAGTCGATCAAGGTGCGCTCGACCATCACCTGCGCCAGCGCCTTCGGCGTCTGCGCGCACTGCTACGGCCGCGACCTCGGCCGCGGCCACCTGGTCAACCACGGCGAAGCGGTCGGCGTGGTCGCCGCGCAGTCGATCGGCGAACCCGGCACGCAGCTGACGATGCGCACGTTCCACATCGGCGGCGCGGCCTCGCGCGCGGCGGCGATCGACAACGTCACCGTCAAGACCACCGGCTCGATCAAGTTCAACAACCTCAAGACCGTGCAGCACGCCAGCGGCAACCTGACCGTGGTCTCGCGTTCGGGCGAACTGTCGGTGCTCGACGGCCACGGCCGCGAGCGCGAGCGCTACAAGCTGCCCTACGGCGCGACCATCACGGTCAATGACGGCGCGGAGATCAAGGCCGGACAGACGGTCGCGAACTGGGACCGCACAACCACCCGATCGTGTCGGAAGTGGCAGGCTCCATCCGCTTCGTCGACTTCATCGACGGCGTCACCGTCATCGAGAAGACCGACGAGCTGACCGGCCTGGCCTCGCGCGAGATCACCGATCCCAAGCGCCGCGGCACCCAGGGCAAGGACCTGCGCCCGATCGTGCGCATCGTCGACAAGGACGGCAACGACCTCAACATCCCGGGCACAGACCTGCCGGCGCAGTACCTGCTGCCGCCGCGCTCGATCGTGAACCTGCAGGACGGCGCGCCGGTGGGCGTGGGCGACGTGGTCGCCAAGATCCCGCAGGAAGCCTCGAAGACCCGCGACATCACCGGCGGCCTGCCGCGCGTGGCCGACCTGTTCGAGGCGCGCAAGCCCAAGGACCCGGCGATCCTGGCCGAGAAGTCGGGCGTGGTCAGCTTCGGCAAGGACACCAAGGGCAAGCAGCGCCTGATCATCAAGGGACCGGACGGCGAGGAGCACGAGGAGCTGATCCCGAAGTACCGCCAGATCATCGTGTTCGAGGGCGAGCACGTGGAGAAGGGCGAGACGGTCGTGGACGGCGAGCCGAGCCCGCAGGACATCCTGCGCCTGCTCGGGGTGGAGCCGCTGGCCTCGTACCTGACCAAGGAGATCCAGGACGTCTACCGCCTGCAGGGCGTGAAGATCAACGACAAGCACATCGAGGTGATCATTCGCCAGATGCTGCGCAAGGTCGAGATCACCGACCCGGGTGACGGCAAGTACCTCGCCGGCGAGCAGGCCGAGCGCCAGCGCGTCATCGAGGACAACCAGAAGCTGGAAGCCCGCAACGAACTGCCGATCAAGGTCGAGCCGGTCCTGCTGGGCATCACCAAGGCCTCGCTGGCGACCGAGTCGTTCCTGTCCGCGGCCTCGTTCCAGGAGACCACCCGCGTGCTGACCGAGGCTGCCGTCCGCGGCACCCGCGACAGCCTGCGCGGCCTCAAGGAAAACGTGATCGTCGGCCGCCTGATCCCGGCCGGCACCGGCCTGGCCTACCACACCCGCCGCCGCAACAAGGCGACCGGGCTGACCGAGTCCGAGCTCGAGGCGCTCAGCGGCGCCGCGGCCGACGCGGTGGTGGCCGATGCCGCGGTGGCGGACGCCTCGGCGGTCATGATCGAGGACGCGCCTGCCGCCGACGTGGCGGGCGAGGAGTCCGGCGGCAACTGATGGTGACCCCGGCGGCCCCGCGATGGGCCGCCCAGATCTCGAAATGAGGCGCAGGGAGCGCCTCGTTTTCGGCCCAGGACGGGCGGAGCAGCGTTTTGGCCCGGCGGCGGCCCCGGAACAGGGTCGCGGCGACGGGGCCGGGGCATGGCTTGCGTTGACGGACTACGTCGGCGCGGGCTATACTTTTTCGTCTCGGCAGGTCGGGTGTTCCCGCCTGCCGTCGTTTTCACAAGAGGGCGCAAGCCCGGAACCCAAGAACCCCTGACCGATGGCAACGATCAATCAGCTGGTGCGCAAGCCGCGCAGCCCTGAAATCTACAAGAGCACGTCGCCCGCGCTGGCCAACTGCCCGCAGCGTCGCGGCGTGTGCACGCGCGTGTACACCACGACCCCGAAGAAGCCGAACTCGGCCCTGCGCAAGGTCGCCAAGGTGCGCCTCACCAAAGGCTACGAGGTCATCTCGTACATCGGCGGCGAAGGCCACAACCTGCAGGAGCACAGCGTGGTGCTGATCCGCGGCGGCCGCGTCAAGGACCTGCCGGGCGTGCGCTACCACACCGTGCGCGGCTCGCTCGACGCCGCCGGCGTCGCCAAGCGCAAGCAGGCGCGTTCCAAGTACGGCGCCAAGCGCCCGAAAGCCTGAGGAAACTGAATCATGTCGCGTAAAGGCAATACCCCGCAGCGTTCGGTCCTGCCCGATCCCAAGCACGGCAGCGAGACCATCGCCCGCTTCATCAACATGGTCATGCAGAGCGGCAAGAAGTCGGTCGCCGAGAAGATCGTGTACGGCGCCATGGACGTCATCGGCGAGAAGAACGGCAACGCGCTTGAGCTGGTCGAAAAGGCCCTGGGCAACGTGTCCCCGGCGGTCGAGGTGAAGTCCCGCCGCGTCGGCGGCGCCACCTACCAGGTGCCGGTCGAAGTGCGCCAGTCGCGCCGCATGGCGCTGGCGATGCGCTGGCTGATCGAGTCCGCCCGCAAGCGCGGCGAGAACTCGATGCCGCGCAAGCTGGCCGGCGAGCTGATCGACGCGTCCGAGAACCGCGGCGGCGCGATCAAGAAGCGCGAGGAAACGCACCGCATGGCGGATGCGAACAAGGCGTTCGCGCACTACCGCTGGTAAGACTTTCCATGGGGGCTTGAGCTTCGGCCCCCGCGGCACCATATCGGTGCCACTTCAGCGGCCCTGCCGCACGCAATGTCCCGATGCCGCCGCCAGGCGGCATTCGGCCATTGAAGCGAGTCCTTCGCGCCAGTCCCGCGAATCCTGCGGTGACTTCCCACAGCATCGAATCTGAGGCATCCCCGTGGCCCGCACGACCCCCATCGAACGCTACCGCAACTTCGGCATCATGGCGCACATCGACGCCGGCAAGACGACGACGTCGGAGCGCATCCTGTTCTACACCGGCAAGAGCCACAAGATCGGCG
>JAFAEU010000024.1 GCA_023423855.1 Pseudomonadota bacterium
TCGGCCCAGTTCTGGTCGGCGGCGCGCATCGCCAGCACGCCGGCCACGCGCTCGGCGTCCTGGCGCAGCAGCGGATCGTCGCTGCCGGTCGACAGCGCCTGCCACAGGGCGCGCTGCGCCGGGTCCAGGGATTCGTCGTCGAAGCGGTAGTAGGCCGACACGCCGGCGCGGCGGTCGCGCACCAGGCCCGCTTCCTTGAGCTTGGCGAGGTGGGTGGACACGCGCGGCTGGGCGAGGCGGGTGATCGCGGAGAGTTCGGCCACGGTCAGCTCCTCGCCTTCGAGCAGCGCCAGCAGGCGCACGCGGGTCGGGTCGGCGAGTACCTTGAGCCGGGTGGACCAGGCTTCGAGGTCCATAAATATCTCCATATCGCGATATAGAGATATTCTGGCGCCATGCCCGTTCCGGGTCAAGTCGCGACCCGTCCACGGCGCTGCGCGGGGTGGGGTTCGTCATCCGACCCGGCTACAATTCCGTTTCTTCGGCAACGATGAGGCGAGTCGTGGATTTCGGGTTCAGCGAAGAGCAGTTGATGATCCAGGACGTCGCGCGCCGGATCGCACAGGAAAAGATCGCGCCCAGCGCCGAACACCACGACCGCACCGGCGAATTCCCGCTCGAGAACATCCGCACCCTCGGCGAGAACGGCCTGATGGGCATCGAGGTGCCGGCCGAGTACGGCGGCGCGGGCATGGACCCGGTGGCCTACGTGCTGGCAATGGTCGAGATCGCCGCGGCGGACGCCGCGCACTCGACCATCATGTCGGTCAACAACTCGCTGTTCTGCAACGGCATCCTCACCCACGGTAACGAGGAACAGAAGCAGAAGTACGTGCGCGCGATCGCGGAAGGCGAGGAGATCGGCGCCTTCGCGCTGACCGAGCCGCAGTCCGGCTCCGACGCCACGGCGATGCGCTGCCGCGCGGTGAAGCAGGCCGACGGCAGTTTCGTGGTCAACGGCAAGAAGAGCTGGATCACCTCCGGCCCGGTCGCGAAGTACATCGTGCTGTTCGCGATGACCGAGCCGGACAAGGGCGCGCGTGGAATCACCGCGTTCCTGGTCGATACCACGCGCGAAGGCTTCCACCGCGGCAAGACCGAACCCAAGCTCGGCATCCGCGCCTCGGCGACCTGCGAGATCGAGTTCAGTGATTACATCGTCCAGCCCGACGAGGTGCTGGGCGAAGAGGGGCAAGGCTTCAAGATCGCCATGGGCGTGCTCGACGCCGGCCGCATCGGCATCGCCTCGCAGGCCATCGGCATCGCCCGCGCCGCCTACGAGGCGACGCTGGAGTACGTGCGCGAGCGCAAGGCCTTCGGCCAGCCGATCGGCGCGTTCCAGATGACCCAGGCCAAGATCGCCGACATGAAGTGCAAGCTCGACGCGGCGTTGCTGCTCACGCTGCGCGCGGCCTGGCTGAAGGGGCAGGGGAAGAAGTTCTCGTCCGAGGCCGCGATCGCCAAGCTCACCGCGTCGGAAGCGGCGATGTGGATCGCGCACCAGGCGCTGCAGATCCACGGCGGCATGGGCTATTCGAAGGAAATGCCGATCGAACGCTATTTCCGCGACGCCAAGATCACCGAGATCTACGAGGGCACCAGCGAGATCCAGCGGCTGGTGATCGCGCGCGGCGAGACCGGCCTGCGCTGAAGCAGCGGCATGTCCCTCCGCCAGTCCACCCGATTCGCCACCGCCCCCGACACCGGGGGCGTGCGCGTGTCCGTTCATCCGACATCCGGCGTGCCGAACCAGGGCCGCGCCACCCATCGTGGCCCGCGTGAGAACGCGGGCCTTGTTCAATCCGGAGCCCGTTCGTCATGACACCCGCCAGGCCGAAGAAGAAAGCGGCGACCACCGCCACGAAGAAGACCGCAAGCAAACCCGCGAGGAAGCCGGCAGCGAAGACCGCGGCGAAAGCGCCCGCGCCGCGCCGCGCGGGCGATGCGCGCATCCAGCCCCGCCAGGGCGCCAGCGTGCTGGATCCGATCTTCGCCGCCATCCGCAAGCTCGCCGGCAAGGCCGGGCAGGACGACGCCAGCGCCTTTGCCAGCGCGTTCTACCGCCGCCTGACCGAGGACGAACTGCCGCTGCACAGCGCCGAAGGCTGGGCGGCGCTGGCCAACGACCTGCTCGAGTTCGCGCGCAGGCGCAAGCCGGGCACGGCGCTGGTTCGGCTGTTCAACCCGAACCGCAAGGCGCACGGCTGGGAGTCGCCGCACACGGTGCTGCAGGTGGTCAACGACGACATGCCGTTCCTGGTCGATTCGGTGACGATGGCGCTGGCCGAGCAGGGCGTGGGCGTACACGTGCTCGGCCATCCCGTCGTCCAGGTGTCGCGCGACCGCGCCGGCAAGCTGATCGGGGTGGGCGAGGGCGAGACCGAGTCGGTCATGCACCTCGAAGTCGACCGCCAGACCGCCGAGGGCATGGCGCGGATCGAGGCGACGGTGCGCCAGGTGCTGGCCGACGTGCGCGCGATCGTCAACGACTGGATGGCGATGCGCGAGAAGATGCAGCAGGTCGCCGCCGACCTCGCCAGCCGGCGCCTGCCGGTGACCGATGCCGAACGCCGGGAAGCGCAGGAATTCCTGCGCTGGGCCGCGAACGACCACTTCACCTTCTTCGGCTACCGCGAGTACCAGCTGCGCCGCAAGGGCGGCGAGGAACTGCTGGTGCCGGTCGAGGGCAGCGGCCTGGGCCTGCTGCGCGGCGCCGGCGAGGGCAAGGCGCGCCCGCTGAAGTCGCTGGCCGCGCACAACATGAGCAACCTCGGCCTGGCCGAGTCGCTGGTGCTGACCAAGACCAATGCGCGCGCCACCGTGCACCGCCCAGGCTACATGGACTACATCGGCGTGCTCGGCTTCGACGAGAAGGGGCGCGCGGTGTCCGAGCAGCGCTTCCTCGGCCTGTACACCTCCGGCGCCTACAACCGCCGGCCGTGGGACATCCCGCTGGTGCGCGAGCGCTACGAGCACGTGATGAGCGAATCGGGCCTCAAGCCCACCGGCCACAGCGGCAAGGCGCTCAAGCACATCCTCGAGACGCTGCCGCGCGACGAGC
>JAFAEU010000062.1 GCA_023423855.1 Pseudomonadota bacterium
GGCCGATCGCGCCTGCGTGCTGGCGCTGCGGGTCGGCCCGCTGTACGCGAACTTCGCGCGCCAGCGCTACGACGCGCAGGCGCTCGACGCGCTGTTCGCGCTCGCGGAGGAGGCGGGTTTCGCGGCGGCGATGCGCCGGCTGGTCGACGGCGAGACCGTCAACGCCACCGAAGGCCGCGCCGCCCTGCACACCGCGCTGCGCGGCGAGGCCTCGGATGCACCGTTCGCGCGCGAATGCGCCGCGCAGGCGCGCGAGGCGCGCAAGCGCATGGCGGCGATGATCGACGCGCTGGCGAAAAGCGGCGTCACCGACATCGTGAGCGTCGGCATCGGCGGCTCCGACCTCGGCCCGCGTCTGGTCGCGGACGCGCTGGTGCTGCCCGGCGCGCGCTTGCGCGTGCACTTCCTGTCGAACGTCGACGGCAACGCCGCGCAACGCACGCTGGCGGGGCTTGATCCGGCGAAGACCGCCGCGATCCTGATCTCCAAGACCTTCGGCACCCAGGAAACCCTGCTCAACGGCGGCATCGTGCGCGAGTGGCTGGGCGACGACGCGTCCCTCGACGGCGGGCGCGTGTACGGCGTCAGCGCCAACGTCGAGCGCGCCGCCGCCTTCGGCATCGCGCCCGAGCGCATCCTGCCGATGTGGGACTGGGTCGGCGGGCGCTACTCGCTGTGGTCGGCGGTCGGCTTCCCGATCGCGCTGGCGATCGGCATGGACCGCTTCGAGGAACTGCTGGCCGGCGCCGCCGAACTCGATGCGCATGCGGTCACCGTCGCGCCGCGCGAAAACCTCGTCTTCCTGCATGCGCTGACCGCGCTGTGGAACCGCAACGCGCTCGGCCTCGCCACCCAGGCGGTGCTGCCCTACGACGAGCGCCTGAAGCTGCTGCCGAACTACCTGCAGCAACTGGTGATGGAAAGCCTCGGCAAGTCGGCCCGGCTCGACGGTGCGCCGCTCGACGAGCAGACCGTGCCGGTGTGGTGGGGCGGCCCCGGCACCGACACCCAGCACAGCTTCTTCCAGGCGCTGCACCAGGGCACCCAGGTGGTGCCGGCGGACTTCATCGGCGTGGTCAGCAGCGAGGACGGCCACGAGGAGAACCATCGCGCCCTGCTGGCGAACCTGCTGGCGCAGACCGAGGCGCTGGCGAACGGCCAGGCCAGCGACGACCCGCATCGCGCCTACGCCGGCAACCGCCCGAGCACGCTGCTCCTGCTCGACGCGCTGACGCCGCGCTCGCTCGGCGCGCTGATCGCGCTTTACGAGCACAGCGTCTACCTGCAGTCGGTGGCGTGGGGTATCAATGCCTTCGACCAGTTCGGCGTCGAACTGGGCAAGCAGGTGGCGAACAGGCTGCTGCCGGCGCTGGAGGGCGGGGCGGAGGTGGACGATCCGGTGACGCGTGCGCTGCTGGCGGAGCTGAAGGCGCGTTCCTGACCGACCTTCCCGACGGAAGGCAGCCTGCAGCCCGTCATTCCGGCGAAAGCCGGAATCCATGTTGCTTTTGATTTCTTTCAGGGTGGAAACACGAGGCCAACGTCAAAATGGATTCCGGCTTTCGCCGGAATAACGAGGCTCATGTCCCGCGTCACGTTTGGGCCTCGTGGCGACGCAGCGCCCATTCGACATGCTCGCGCACGACCGGATCGACCGCATCGCTTCGCGATTGCAGCGCGGCGACAACCTCCGGCGACGTCGGCGCATTGCCCAGCGCCACGGCAATGTTGCGCAGCCAGCGCGAATGGCCGCTGCGGCGGATCGGCGAACCTTCGGTGCGCTGCAGGAATTCGTCCTCGCTCCACGCGAACAGCTCGGCCAGCGTGGCCTGGTCCAGGTTGTTGCGGGCGCGGAAATCCGGCTCGTCGGTGCGCCTGGCGAACTTGTTCCAGGGACATACCAGCTGGCAATCGTCGCAGCCGAAGATGCGGTTGCCGATCAGCGGGCGCAGTGCCTCGTCGATGCTGCCTTCGTGCTCGATCGTGAGGTAGGAAATGCAGCGCCGCGCGTCGAGCCGGTGCGGCGCGATGATCGCCTGCGTCGGGCAGACGTCGATGCAGCGTACGCAGCTGCCGCAGTGCGCGCTGGCGGGCGGGTCGACCGGCAGCGGCAGGTCGACGTAGATCTCGCCGAGGAAGAACCAGGAGCCGCCGTCGCGGTCGATCAGGCAGGTGTGCTTGCCGATCCAGCCGAGCCCGGCGTTGCGCGCCAGCGCGCGTTCGAGCACCGGCGCCGAGTCGACGAACACGCGGTGGCCGAACGGTCCGATCTCGGCGGCGACGCGGTCGGCGAGCTTCTGCAGGCGGTGGCGCATCAGCTTGTGGTAGTCGCGGCCGAGCGCGTAGCGCGCGACGTAGGCGCGTTCGCCGTTCTCGAGCGTGCGCCAGGCCTCGTCCGGGTCTTGACCATAGTCCAGCCCGACCGAAATCACGCGCAGCGTGCCCGGCACCAGTTCCTGCGGCCGCGAGCGCTTGTCACCGTGCCGTGCCATCCAGTCCATCGTCCCGTAC
>JAFAEU010000065.1 GCA_023423855.1 Pseudomonadota bacterium
CCCCAGGCCTGCGACAGGATCGCGCCGGCGGTGCTGCGGCCGATGCCGGGCAGGGCGAGCAGGGCGTCGAGATCGCGCGGCAGGTCGCCACCGTGCGATTGCACGCAGGTCCTTGCCGCGGCATGCAGGTTGCGCGCGCGGGCGTAATAGCCCAGGCCCGACCACAGCGCGAGCACCTCGTCGAGCGAGGCCGAGCCGAGCGCGCGCACGTCCGGCAGCGCGGCGACGAAGCGCTCGAAGTACGGCACCACCACGCGCACCTGGGTCTGCTGCAGCATGATTTCCGACAGCCACACGCGGTAGGGCGTGCGCGGATGCTGCCAGGGCAGGTCGTGGCGGCCGGAGACGTCGAACCACTGCAGCAGGTGCGTGGCGAAGGTGTCGGTGGCGGGAGTGGTGTTCACGGCGCCGGCGCCTCCGCTTCACCGGAAGCGTCCTCGAATTCGACGACGATGCCTTCGACCCGCGCGCCCGAGATTTCGATGCGTGACGTTTCCAGGCGGCCAGTCAGCGGCGGCAGCGGTGAATCCTTCGCGTCCGCCGTGGCCCAGGCGGCGAGCGCCGGCAGGTCGAGGTGGCCGTCGAAGCGCAGGGCCTGCCCCGAACTTGATCCGGGGTCGTCGCGCGCGACATGCAACTGCAGCGGATCGCCGAGGTTCGCCGCGCCGGCATAGGCGATCGATACCGACAGCGGCTCGCGCGACGTGCCCAGCGGCGGCGGCAGCGCGGGCCAGTCCGCGGACCACTGCGCGATGCGGCCGTCGAAATCCAGCAGCAGCCGCCGGCCGTAGGCGAGACGGCCGCGCGCGTCGAAGGTGGGCGCGAGTCCGTCGCCGCGCAGGGCAAGGTGGGCGGGCACGAGCGTCCACGCCCCCTCCTGCGAACGCAGCGGGCCGTGCACGCCGATCGCGAACGGGACATCGGTCGCGCCCGACACGTAGCGCGCGCTGGCGCCGAACTTCGCCGGCAGCAGGGCGATCGCATCGGTCCAGTGCAGCGCGCCGGACAGCGCGATCCACGCCGGCAGCCGCCAGTCGTCGCGTTCGGGCGCGACGCGGCCGGCGAGGCCGAAGCCGCGGCCGCTGGCTGGCCGCAAGAGGGTGGCGGCGAGGTCGAACGGCGCCTGCAGCGTCGGGTCCGCGTAGCGGCCTTGCGCCTGCGCGCGCAGCGGCTGGTCGGGATGCAGCCGCGGAATCGACAGCGCCAGCGCCTCGATCCGCCAGCCGTCGCCGTCCACGCGTCCGGCGCGCACCTGCAGTCCGTCCGAGAGCGTCGGCAGGCGCGTTTCCGACGGTGGCCGCGACGCGAGCCAGTGCCGCAGCGCCGGTACGTCCAGTACCGGGGCATCGAGTTCGACGCGGACGAGGTCGAGCGTGTCGCCGAGGCTGCGGATCGTGCTCCACGGCAGCGCGACGAGGATGCGCCGCGCCTGCAGCAGCGGCGTGGCCGCGCCCGGTTCGCGCGCGACGACGTTGCGCACGACGAAGGTGGGATGCTGGCCGAGCTGCGAGGAGGGATCGCCCTGCGCGCTGATCTCCAGGTTCATCGCCGCGCCGATCCGCGCCAGCACCATCGGCACCACGCGCTCGGGCGGCAGCGCGATCCAGACGACCAGCCACAGCAGCGCGAGCAGCACGAACGGCAGCGCGCAGAGCACGACCAGCCATCGCAGCCAGCGCCGGCGCGCCCGCGGCGTTCCGGCCTGGCCCGATGCGGCGTTCACCCGCCCAGCGCCTCCGGCAGCAGCGCGTCGACGAAGGCCTCGGCATCGAACACGCGCAGGTCCTCCGGGCGCTCGCCGATGCCGGCGAAGCGGATCGGGATGCCGAACTCGCGCGCCAGCGCGAACACCACGCCGCCCTTGGCGGTGCCGTCGAGCTTGGTCACGACCAGCCCGGTGACGTTGACCGCGGCATGGAACTGGCGCAGCTGCGACAGCGCATTCTGGCCGGTGGTGCCGTCGATCACCATCAGCACCTCGTGCGGCGCGGACGGATCGAGCTTGCCGAACACGCGGCGGATCTTGCCCAGTTCCGCCATCAGGCCCTGCTGCGTGTGCAGGCGGCCGGCGGTGTCGGCGACCAGCACCTCGACGCCGCGCGACTTCGCCGCCTGCAGCGCGTCGAACGCGACCGAGGCCGGGTCGGCGTCCTGTCCCTGCGCGATCACGGCCACGCCGTTGCGCTCGCCCCAGGCTTGCAGCTGCGCGACCGCGGCGGCGCGGAAGGTGTCGCCGGCGGCGAGCATCAGCGAACGGCCCTCGTCGCGGAAGCGGCGCGCGAGCTTGCCGATGGTGGTGGTCTTGCCGACGCCGTTGACGCCGACGGTGAGGATCACGAATGGTCTTGCGGAGGCATCGATCGCCAGCGGCTGCGCGACCGGCTGCAGCAGCGCGACCAGGTCGGCGCGCAGCGCGGCGAGCAGGGCATTGGCGTCGGCAAACTCGCGCGCCTTCATCCGCCTGCGCAGTTGTTCGACCAACTGCGTGGTGGCGGCGACGCCGACGTCGGCGGTCAGCAGCGCGGTCTCGATCTCGTCGAGCAGGTCGTCGTCGAGCTTCGGGTTGCGCGCGAACAGGCCGCCGAAGCTGCGCGCGAAGCCGCTGCCGCGCAGGCGTTCGCGCCAGCCGGGCTTGCCGGGCGCGGCGGCGGGCAGGGTGGGCGGTTCCGGTTCGACCGGCGGCGCGGGTTCGGGCGCAGGAGCGGCGACTTCGGGTGCGACGGCAGGGGTCTCGGCCACAATCGACGCCGTGTCCGCCATGGCCGCGGCCGCAGTATCGGCGGCTTCGGCGACGGCTTCGGGCGCCGCGGCCGGATCGGGCTTCTTGCGGCGGAAGAACTTGAGCATTCGAAGGGAGCAGGGGAGTGCGCGAGAATGGCGCCATGCTAGCACTCGCCCCCGCCTCTTCCCGATGAACCGCAACGCCGGCCGCAGCGCCGCCAGGCCCTCCGGCGCGGTGCGCATCATCGGTGGCCGCTGGCGCGGCACGAAGCTGCCGGTCGCCGATGCGGCCGGGCTGCGGCCGACGTCCGACCGCACCCGCGAAACCCTGTTCAACTGGCTGCAGCCGGCGCTGCCCGGCGCGCGCGCGCTGGACCTGTTCGCGGGCAGCGGCGCGCTGGGCTTGGAGGCGCTGTCGCGCGGTGCGCGCGAGGCGCTGCTGGTGGAGCGCGATGCGCGGCTGTGCGAGTCGCTGCGCGCCACCGTGCAACGACTGCCCGGCGGCGAGGCCGCGACCGTGGTGCAGGCCGATGCGACGGCGTTCCTGCGCGCACCGCTGCACGGCCGCTTCGACCTGGTGTTCGTCGATCCGCCGTTCGCCGCGGACCTGTGGGACGAAGTGCTGGCGCGGCTCGACGACTGGGTCGGCGACGACGCCCGGCTCTACGTCGAATCCCCGCTGCAACGCAGCATCGATCCCGGCGCCGGCTGGACGCTGCACCGCGAAGGCGGCAGCCGCGAAACCCGCCACGTCCTGTACCGCCGCGCAGGCTGAACGGCGCCGGTCGGCGCTGCTACACTGCCCGCGATTCCGGACAACGACTGCGCGAACGCCAAGATCATGAGCCCGGCCCGCACCCGCACCGCGGTCTATCCCGGTACCTTCGACCCGATCACCAACGGCCACATCGATCTCGTCGACCGCGCCGCGCCGTTGTTCGAACGCCTGGTCCTGGGCGTAGCCGCGAGCCCGTCCAAGCGCCCGACCCTGTCGCTGGACCTGCGCGTGCGGCTGGCGCGCGAGGCAGTGGCGAGGCATCCGAACGTCGAGGTCCGGGGATTCGACTCGCTGCTGGCGCATTTCGTGCGCGAGGTGGGCGGCGGCATCCTGCTGCGCGGCCTGCGCGCGGTGTCCGACTTCGA
>JAFAEU010000072.1 GCA_023423855.1 Pseudomonadota bacterium
TCCGCTGCCGCCGACGAGGTTGGCCTCGACCGGCGCGTCGCTCCAGGCGTAGCGCACCGCGACAGGGGTCGGCACCGCATCGCTGCGCACGAGCACCTTGCCGTCTTCGATCGTGGCGGTGGCCGGATGGAACACACGATCGGCGCCGGCCAGCCGGAATCCCCGCAGGCTTCCACCATCGCGCGCGGCGAGTCCGCCGGGCTCGAATGCGAGCGTCGCCACGCCGTCGTCGAAGTCCGCGCCCTTGAACACGGGGCCGCCGTGGACCAGCGATTCCCCGTAGGCCACGTGCCGCGCCACGAGTGCGAGCCGCTTGCCGACGTCCTGCTTGTTCTTCGGATGGATGTCGTCGACGTCGCCGATGTCGATCGTCACCACTTCCCCGGTCGCGGGCAGCGACAGCGTCGCCGTCTGCGATTCGCGCAGCACCGACCACGGGCTGGTGTCGCCCTGATCGCCGCCGGAATGCCAACTCGCCAGCTGCACCCACAGGAACGGCAGCCGCGGCGCGTTCCACTGCGCGCGCCACTGGCCGATCATCGCCGGGAACTGTTCGCGGTACTTCAGCGCCTGTTCGATGCTGCCCGCGTTCGATTCGCCCTGGTACCAGATCACGCCGCGCAGCCCGTAGGGCTGCAGCGGATGCAGCATGGCGTTGTAGAGCAGCGTGGCGCGCTGGTTCTTGTTGTCGTCGAGCGCGAGCGCGCTGACGCTGGCGGGGCGGAACTTCCACGTGCCGGCCAGCGGACGGCGTTCGCCGCCCTGCGGCTGCACGAAGACCTCGTCGTCAGGGCCGTGGATGCCGCCACCGCCGCCGGTGTCGGTCACCCGCACCGCGACCTCGTTCGCACCCGCGCGCAGCGCCGACGCCGGCACGGCATAGCGGCGCGGTTCGTTGTACCGCATGTGGGTCGCGCCCACCTGTACGCCGTTGACCCAGGTGGTGTCGGAATCGTCGATGCGGCCGACGCCGAGCACGATGCCCGCCTTCGCTTCCTCCGCCGACAGCGTGAACGTGGTGCGGTACCAGGCCACGCCGTCCATGCCGTTCCAGCCGGCGCCTTCCCACAGGCCTGGCACCCGCAGCGTGTCCCACTGCGCATCGTCGAAGCCCGCCGCCTGCCAGCCGGCGTCGTCGGCCGGCAATTGCCAACGCGCGAGCCTGGAGCGCGCCTGCGCGAGCGCGGCCTCATCGTCGGCCTTGAGCTGGCGCGCCAGTTCGGCCAGGCCGTCGCCGTCGATGCCCTGCGTGGCCGCGTCCATCCACGCCTCGATCGAGCTGCCGCCCCAGGTGCTGTCGATGATGCCGATCGGCACGCCTTCGGATTCGCGCAGTTCGCGCGCGAAGAAGTGCGCGATGGCCGAGAAGCTGCCCGCCGCCGCCGGCGAGGACGCGACCCAGTCGCCGCCGGCGAGCTGCCGTTCCGGCGTGCCCGACCACGACTTCGGGACCTTGAAGTGGCGGATCAGCGGATCGGTGGCGCGCGCGATCTCGGCCTCGGCATCGGCCGACTGCGAAATCGGCCACTCCATGTTCGACTGGCCCGAGGCCAGCCAGACGTCGCCGACCAGCACGTCGCGCAGCTCGCGCAGCACCTGGCCGTCGTCGATCCGCATCGCGTAGGGACCGCCGGCCTTGCGCGGCGGCAGCTCGACCCGCCACGCGCCGTCGGCCCCGGCCCGCGCGTGAGCGCTATCACCCGCGAGCGTGACCGTGACACGCGCGTCGGTCCCGGCGCGGCCCCAGACCTGGATCGGCTGATCGCGCTGCAGCACCATGCCGTCGGCGAACACGCGCGGCAGTTCGACCGCCTGCGCGGAGGCGGCGAGCAGGAGCAGGGCGAGGCCGGCGACGATGCGGGGAAGTGGCTTCACGGATGCACCCGCAATGCCAGACCTGTCATTCCGAACGCAGTGAGGAATCTCGCCCTTCAGGCAAGCAGATTTCCCGCTGCGCTCGAAATGACAGGGCTTCAGTTCATGCCTCATCGCGGATCTCCATACCAGATGCCGCGCCCCTCGGTGCCGAAGTAGACGCGGCCATGCAGGCGGGGATCGCCCGTCACGTGGCGCATGATGCCGCCAAAACGCAGCGCATCATGGTCGATGCGCGTCCAGCGGCGGCCGCCGTTGTCCGAGCGGTGCAGGCCGAGCCTGCCGTTGACCTCGCCGTACACGAACAGCACCGGCGGATCGCCCTCCTTCGCTGGCCGTCCGAGGCCGACCGAATGCGCGTTGTCCACGCCCGGCACGCGCTCGAGCTTGCCCGGCGACCAGTGCAGCAGGCCGCGCCAGGACGCGGTGATCCAGGCTTCGCCCGTGCGCTGCGGATGCGGGCGGATCTCGGGACGGAACCAGTCGCCGATCGCGCCCACCTGCGCTTCCACCTCCACGAAGGACACGCCGCCGTTGCCGCTCACGTACAGCTTTCCGGCAATCGGGTCGAAGCCGTAGTACACCGCCTCGTCGACCCGGTCGGCTTCCACCACCGCGCCCTTCGGCAGCCCTTTCACCGCCTGCCAGCGCCCGCCCATGTCGGCGGTGAGCCAGTGGCCGCCGCCGCGCGGCTGCCAGATCGCGCGCTCGCCGTCGGCGGCGAGGGTGATGCGGCCGGCGCCTTCGCCCTCGGGCGGCTCCTGCGCGAACGCGGTCCAGTTGCGCCCGCCGTCGTCCGACCACGCGCCGCGCACCGCGCCCTCGGGCCGGTTGTGGAAATACCCGGTGCGCACCATGCGCTGCGGCGCCTGCCCGGCGAAGGCGAGGCTTTCGGTGTTGGAGAAGCGCACGCCGGAAAAGCGCTGCTGCGAGGCGTCGAGGGCGTCGTGCGCGAAGCCGTCGACGTCGCCGAGCCCGCTCACCAGGTGCGCGCCCTGCGGCGGGCTCAGCAGCGCCAGCGGCACGGTTTCCTCGAAGCCGCGCTGCTCGAACGTCCACTGCAGCGTATCGCCGGCGTCGAACGCGCGCGCGTTGCGCGAGGCCCAGACGCCGTAGCCGGTGACGAACCAGATGCGCTCGGGATCGTGCGGATCGATCTCGACGTCGGCCATCCAGTGCGGCTTGGCATCGAGGGTCCACGGCGCGGCCGAGTGGTCGAAGGCCGAACGCGCGAACGTCGCCGTCCAGGTGCGGCCGCCGTCGGTGCTGCGGTAGAGGTCGTCGTGCGGCACGTAGCGGCGGAAGGTGGTGGCGACGATCACATCCGGATCGCGCGCATCGACCGCCACCGCGCCCCAGCCGAAGCCGCTGGCCTGCGCGGCGATGCGCGGCAGCGGCGTGATGTCGATCCAGCTGCCGTCGGCGGGATCGAAGCGGTACACCGCGCCGTCGGCCATGTTGTTCGGACCCGGCTCGTCGCCGTAGCTCAGCAGCCAGCGTCCGCGCCCGTCGCGCACCATGTGGCTCGGGCGCAGACCCACGGGCTGTCCGGGCACTGCCTGCCAGCTCGCGCCGCCGTCGTCGGAACGGTAGACGCTCGTTTCCTTCGTGGAGACACCGGCGTAGATCGTGCGCGAGGGCGTGCCTGCCGCACCGCTGCCGGGCTCGAACACCACGAAGGCGATGCCGATCGGCTGCTCCTCGCGCCATGCCTCGGCCCAGGCCGCGCGCGACTTCGCGACCGCCGGGAAGCCGGGCAACTCCCGCCAGCGCGCGCCGCCGTCGTCGCTGCGCCACAGGCCGTTCGCACGCGTGCCGAAGAGCAGCACGCGGCCGTCGTTGGGATCCACCGCCAACCGTTCGCCGTTGCCGCGCCCCTGCGCATTGCCGCCGAGCTTGAACGGCAGCGTCGCGCGCTGGAACGTGGCGCCACGATCGCTCGAACGCAGGATCGCACCGTCGTCGCCGCGCTCGTGCAGGTAGGTGCCGACCGCGAGGTAGACGCGATCGGGATCGGACGGATCCAGTGCCAGACTCTCGACGCCGAAGCGGCCCTTGTCGTCGGCGCCCATCCAGTCGAGCAGCGGCGTCCAGCGACCATCGGCCTCCCGTCGGTAGGCGCCGCCGATGTCGGTGCGCGCATACAGCAGGCCCGGCTCGGCGGGATGGAACACCAGCCCGCTGACGAAGCCGCCGCCGCCGATGGCGACGTTGCGCCATTGATAGGCCGCGTCCCGCGCCGACGCGGAGGACGCGACGCAGGCGCACGTGACCAGCAGCCACGCCCACGCCCTTGAACACCGGTCCGTGCCTCGCACGGATCGCCCTGCCTGGAGCCTCATCGGCCAGCGCCCTCGCCCTAGCTGGTCAAGCCTCAGAGGATAGGGGGCGCAGGCATGCCGTTCCAATGAAGAAATTCCA
This sequence comes from Pseudomonadota bacterium, assembly GCA_023423855.1. Lineage (GTDB taxonomy): Bacteria > Pseudomonadota > Gammaproteobacteria > Xanthomonadales > Xanthomonadaceae > Luteimonas. The sequence continues at coordinate 4,297 of JAFAEU010000072.1, forward strand.
GACACGTATAGCGCCGGGGAATGCTGCGTTGCGCCATCCGCTGATGGACGGCAAAGTCTCCGCGGTCTGGAAAGACATCCCGGAAAAGCCTGTCATTTCGACCGCAGGGAGAAATCATCTTCCCACGCGCCGGACAGGAGATTTCTCCCTGCGGTCGAAATGACAGGTCGGCTTTCTCCGGCTTGTTCCCTCATTCGGGAGAAAAAAAGCGGGGACCGCGCGGCAAGCCGCACGATCCCCGCCCGTTGCGCACGAGCCCGCTTACCAGCGCGCGCGCAGCACCGCCGAATAGCGGCGGTCGTTCATGAAGTACGAACGCGCGTACAGCGTCTCATCGATGTAGCCGTCGGCATACGGACGCGGCCCCATCAGCACCTTGGTGATCGAGTCGGTCAGGTTGTTGGCCTGGATGCCGATCTGGATGTTGTCGTTGATGTTGTAGAAGAACGACCCGTCCAGCTGGCCGAAGTCGTCCGCCCACATCGGCAGCTGCAGGTTGGTCTCGCTGGCGGTCAGCAGGTAGCGCGAGCGCCAGTTGTACGCCAGGCGGAACGACCACGGCCCCTTCTCGTAGACGCCCACCACGTTGTAGGCGCGCTTGGACAGACCTTCCAGCGGCAGGTTGTCGATCTGCGGGCGACGGGCTTCGGGATCGGTCGGATCGGGATTGGTGTTGCGTCCGCCCGAGCTGTCGACGTAGGTGTAGTTGGCCTGCACGCCGAAGCCGCTCAGCCAGCCGGGCAGGAAGTCGAAGAACTGGTTCCAGCCCACCTCGAAGCCCTGGATCCTGCCGGTGTCGAGGTTGTGCGGGCGGGTGATCGCCCAGGTGATGCCGCCGATCTCCTCGTCCCGCGTCTCGGTGACGAAGTAGCCCTCGACGTCCTTGTAGAACACGGTCGCGTAGAGCATGTTCGCCGGCCCGAAGTACCACTCCAGCGCGGTGTCGAACTGGTTGGCGCGCATTGGCTCCAACTCGGGGTTGCCGGCACTGCCGGAGTAACCCTGCAGGTACTCGTAGCCGCAGGGCTGGTCGTCGTTCAACTCCGGCTGGCACTCGTCGCTGATCCCGACGCGCAGCGGCAGCCACGCCGTCATCTGCCGGAAGTCGGGGCGCGCGATGGCCTTGGACGCGGCGAAGCGCCACTGCAGCTTGTCGGTCAGGTGCAGGCGCAGGTTCAGGCTGGGCAGCACGTCGGTGTAGCTGCCGCGACTGTGGATGTCGAAGTAGCTGCCGTCGTACTGGTCGCGGATCTCCTGGATCAACCGGGCCTGGCCGCTCAGGTCCGGGATCTGGCCGAAGCCGTCGGTGCGCGTGCTGGTCTTGACGATGCGGACGCCGACGTTGCCGTCCAGGGTCTTGCCGCCGAAGACGCTGTCGTTCTCGAAGTACAGCACGCCATACGCGGCCTGGGTGAGCTCGTCCTGGTAGTTGGTGTCCTGCGGGTTGAACACCGCCGGCAGCCAGCCGTCGAGCCCGGCGGCCATGCGGTCCGCGTACAGCCCCGGGAAGGCGGCGCCCGCGTTGGACAGCTCCACGATCGCGTTGGTCGGGTACCACAGGTTGCCCGGCACGTTGACCTGTCCGCGGAAGAAGTTGCCCATGGTGTACAGCTCGGAATACTGGGGCAGGTAGCGGTCGAGCCATGCCAGCTCGTTGCCACCGTCCCACGACCCGTACTGACCGGTCGCACCCGGGTCGAGCGTGGCCCAGGTCGCGCTGATCGGCTTCCAGTTGTCCCAGCCGCTGTCCTTGTTGATCTGGTTGCGCGACGCGACGCGCGCGCCGAAGCGGGCGAAGCGCAGCCAGCTGCCGTCGTCGAAGGTGTACTCGAAGTCCAGCCTGGCCGCGCGCGACTTGCCGCGGTTGTCCTGCAGGTTGTCCATCGCCGCCAGCCACGAATACTGGGACTGGTCCTGCAGCTGCCCGTCGTCGGCCAGCTGCAGCGACGGGTACTTGCCGGTCAGGTCCACGTAGATGTCGCCGAGGAAGATGCTGGAGATGACGCTGAAGTCCACCGGCTTGCTGGACGATTCCACGTACTGGAAATCACCGCGCATGACCAGCTTGTCGGTCATGAAGTGGCGGAAGCCGGCCGACCAGTCGCTGGTCACCGTCTCCTGCCTGGACAGGCGGTTGGTGGTGCGGAAGGCGAGGCTGTACGGCCTCACGCCGCAGCACAGCGAGGTGATGTGGAGGTTCCGCTCGATTTCCTCCCAGGGCAGGCTCCAGTCGATCTCGCCGTCCGGGTCGAGGTTCACCCAGTCGATGTCGTTGCGCCTGCGGGTCACGTGGCCGCTCTGGAACACGCCATTGGCGTCGTAGGTGAACTGCGTGCCCGGCGCCGGCAGGATGTCGTTGTCGCGCCAGGCGCCGTCCGCGCCCTGCAGCTGGTCGCCGAACGTCATCGAATGCTCGCGCCACTGCATGTTGTACTTCGAGCGCAGGAACTGCGTATAGATTTCCGTGTTCTCGTTCGGCCGCCACTGGAACGCGAGCGCCATGCCCTGGCGCTCGCGCTCGAAATCGAGCGTGCGCCAGTTGACACCGCCGGGGATGGTCACCCAGTCGAAGCCGGTGCCCGCGAGAAGTTCGGGGTCGTTGCGGCGCTGGAAGGCCTCGATCTGGATGCCGTCCGAACGCGTGGCCAGCTCGGAGTACGAGAGGTTGGCCAGGAAGCCGAACTCGCCGGCGCCGGTCTCCCAGCGATCGCTGAACAGGATCGACCCGGAAGGATTGCCGCGCTTGGCGAAGTCGCCGTGGTTGTAGTCGAGGCTGGCGGCGACCTTGCGGCCGGGTTCGTCGAACGGCATGCGCGTGCGCAGGTTGACCGTGCCGCCGAGGCCGCCCTCGATGATTTCCGCCGACGGGTTCTTGTACACGTCCACGCCGGCCATCAGCTCGGACGGCACTTCCTCGAAGCTCAGGCCGCGGCCGCCGTTGGCGCTGAACACGTCGCGACCGTTGAGCTCGCCGCGCACCTGGGTCAGGCCGCGGATCATCACGCCGCTGCCTTCGGCCGAGAAGTGGTCGGGATCGTCGCGCGCCAGGAAGTTGGTCACGGTCACGCCGGACACGCGCTTGAGCGTTTCGGTGACGCTGCGGTCGGGCAGCGCGCCGATGTCCTCGGCGGTCACCGAGTCGACGATCTGGCTCGCCTCCTGCTTGATCTCCTGCGCGCGCATCACGCTGCCGCGCACGCCCTTGACCACGACGGTGTCGAAATCGGTCGGGTCGGCCGCCGTGGAGGACGGCGCCGGGTCACTGGCGACCTGCGCCCAGGCGGGCGCCGCCAGCATCGCGGCCACGCCCAGGGCGATGGCGCTGCGCCGGAACGTGCGTGCAGGATCGAAGCCTGCCGTCCGGGCCGCCGGACGGTGGTGATGGAGCGTTCGCATGATTTCCCTCCCGAGGATGCGCATCGAACAAATGGATTGTGGTCACCGGAAAACGCTGCAACGCCGACGGTGCAGCCGTCTGGCTGCCTGCGCCGGAAACCGATCGAAATTTGCGTAACCCTCCGACTGCGAACGCCCACGACCCCTTGCGACTCGTGTCCGTGCAGAAAACACGGCCGGCCCCCCGGCCACCCCCGTACCACAGTGCGATCTGTGCCGCTGCACGGAAAGGTATCGCTACCATTGGAGCGGCGTCAACGACATCCTCCGTCGACGCCGCGATCCGGTCAGATGAAACCTTTCCGCCATCGCCGCCTCCCCGCGGGAAAGGCGGCGCGCACGGCCCCGGCATGCGCCGGCGCCGGAAAAGAAACGGGGATCGCCCAGTGCTGGAAGCGATCCCCGGAAACCCGGAGCGTGGCGTACCGGCGCGCGATCGGTCCCGCGCCGGCCGCTGCGGCTCAGAAGGTGAAGCGCAGCGTCGCCGCGTAGCGCCGGTCGTTCACGTACCACGAGGTGACGCGCCGGCCGGCCCCGTTCTGGTCCATGATCGTGCGTTGCTCGGCGTTGTTGAGGTTGTTCATCTCCAGGCCGATCTGCACGTTGTCGGAGAACCGGTAGAAGATCGAACCGTCGAGCTGGCCGAAGCTGTCGCTGTAGACCGGCAGCTTCCAGTTGACGTTGTTGTCGGTCTCCGCATCGGCGTCGGGGTCGTAGCTGCCGTTGTATCCATTGGGACCGACCGAGAGCAGGTACTCGCTGCGCCAGTTGTAGGCCAGGCGGATCTGCCACGGGCCCTTCTCATAGAACGCGGCGACGTTGTAGGCGTTCTTCGACAGGCCATCGGCCGGCAGGTCTCCGAACAGCGAACCATCGGTGTCGACAGGCGCCACGTCGATGTTGTTCGGCACCCTGGTCGAGCTGTCGATGTAGGTGTAGTTGGCCGACATGCCGAAGCCGTCGAACGGCGCAGGCAGGAAATCGAAGAACTGGTTCCAGCCGATCTCGGCGCCCTGGATCTTCGCGGTCCCCACGTTCACCGGGCGCGTGATCAGGTAGTTGTATTCGTTGCCGTCGGCGCCCGGATAGGCGACCAGCTCGGTCTGGCGACGGAAGTAGTCCTTGACGTCCTTGTAGAAGAGGTTGACCCACGCCATGCCGCCACGATCCGGCGCGAAGTACCACTCCAGCGACAGGTCGAACTGGTTGGCCTTCATCGGCTCCAGGTACGGGTTGTCGTAGGAGCTGCCCGTCAGGTCGAGGTCGGTCACCGGCAGCGCGCTGCCATCGTCCGGCGGATCGATGCCGGGCCGGGTGCCCACATTGAGCATCTGGTAGGCCTGCATGTCGCTGAAGTTCGGCCTCGCGATCGCCTTCGATGCGGCGAAGCGCATGACCCAGTTCTCCGCGAACTCCCACTTCAGGTTGGCGCTGGGCAGGATGTCGGTATAGGAATTCTCCGCCGTCACCGGCACCGCCTCGCCCGCACCCAGGTAGGGGGCGTACGGCTGGTTCGGATAGACCAGGTAGCCCGCCGCGCTGTTCTCGGTACGCACGACGCGCACGCCGAAGTTGCCGTCGAGCAGCAGGTCGTCCACCGCGAAGTTGAGCATCGCGTAGGCGGCGTAGGTCTTCTCGCGCTGCTCGTTGCCCCATTGCGGGTCGGCCAGGTTGCGCGGCGCGTAGACGCCGGCGTAGCAGCACAGGTAGTACGGATCGGCGGCGCTGTGGATGGCCTGGTAGCTGTTCGGGAAGCCGAGCGCGGTCGCCAGGATCGGCGCGTAGATCGCGCCGGGGGTGTTGGCGTCGCCGCGGTAGAAGTTCTCGAACGTGGTCAAGTTGACCAGGCTCGAGTTGACCTGGTCGTTGAGGTTGACGCCCGGCAGCGGCTGGTCGCCCGGCAGCGCCCACCACTGCATCCACGGCTGGATCACCGGCTGCCAGTCGTAGCCGGTGTCGATGCTGTGCGCGTCGCGATCGGTCACGCGCACGCCGAACTTGACCGAATCGAAGAAATTGCTGTCGAAGCTGTGCTTGAGGTCGGCGCGCCAGGCGATCTCCTCGGCCTCGTTGTCGTCCTGGTGGTCCATCGTGAACGCCCAGTAGGAGTTGTCGAGGTTCGCGGTGAAGGACTCGTCGACGCCGATCACCGGCCGGCCGCCGCTGACGTCGATGTCGATGTAGGGAACGTTCAGGCCCAGCGTGACGGTGGAATCCAGCGCCCGGGTGTCGGCCTTGATGTACTGGAGATCGGTCGAGAACTCGGTGCGGTCGCCGATCAGCCACTTCAGGCCCGCCGAGAAGTCCCGGGTCTTGGATTGGCGATGCGAGGCGCGGATGTCCGCGCCCATCGGGATGTTGCCGTTCGAGGCCACGCGGCCGGACACGAAGACGTCGCCATCGAGTTCGTAGGGCTGGCTGGCGTCGAGCCGCATCTGCAGCGGGTCGTTGTCGAGGAAGATCGCGTCCTCGTACCACAGCTCGTCGTAGCTGCTCTGGAACGCGGTGGCGAACAGTTCGACGCGGTCGTTCGGGCGCCACTGCAGGGCCACGTAGGCGCCCTGGCGTTCGCGCTCGTAATCGAGCGTGCGCCAGTCGGCGCCGCGCGGGATCCACACCGGGTCGCCGCTGCCGTCGCCGTCGAGATCGGCGTTGGCGTTGTTGAAGAACGGGCGCACGAACATGCCGTCGGTACGCGTGGCCAGTTCCGAATGCGCGATGTCGACCAGGATGCCGAAGTCGCCGGCATCCGTGCTCCAGCGGTTGCTGTACAGGATCGAGCCCGAGGGCTTGAGCTTGTCGGCGAAATCGCCGCGGTTGGCGCTGAAGGACATGCCGAACTTGCTGCCCTCGAAATCGAAGGGCATGAAGGTGCGCAGGTCGACCGTGCCGCCGAGGCCGCCCTCGATCATCGCGGCGGTCTGGTTCTTGTACACGTCGACGCCGGCCATCAGTTCCGACGGCACGTCCTGGAAGCTGAGGCTGCGGCCGCCGGAGGCGGAGAAACTGTCGCGGCCGTTGAGTTCGGAGCGCACCTGGGTCAGGCCGCGCACGGCCACGCCGGCGCCTTCAGCGGAGAAGTGCTCGGGGTCGCCCACCGACAGGAAGCGGTCGATGGTGATGCCGGGGATGCGCGAGAGGGTCTCGGTGACGCTGCGGTCGGGCAGCGCGCCGATGTCGAGCGCGGTGACCGAATCAACGAAGGTGTCGGCATCGCGCTTGATGTCCTGGGCGCGGTAGACCGACGCGCGGATGCCCTTGACCACGACCGCGTCGAGATCGGTGGCGGCCTCGCCGGCGGCGGTGGCGTCGGCCTCCTGCGCGTGGGCGGTGCCGAGCAGCATGGCCGCGACGCCCAGGGCGATGGCGGAGCGGCGGAACGTGCGGATGGCGTCGGAGCCTGCCGGACCGGCGGCTGGTCGGCGGTTGCGGAGCATTGACATGGCGTTCCCCTCCCAAGGACACATGACAAGCGGATCGAACTGGTTTTCTGGCCGCCTCGGCCGCGGAACGTGTTACCGCTAACCGGGCGGTGACAGCGCTTGACATCGACGGTTGCGGCGGAGCATAGGAGCGCCGAGCAATGCTAGACCAATGAAATTTTGCTTCTTGGCTATTTTTTTCTGGAATACCTCAGTCCCGGCGGCGGCCGGGCATCCGCGGAGGCGGTCATCGAACCCGTGGCGGAATCCGCCGGCGCGGGGTGGTCAGCCGCGGCGCGCGAGGCTCGGCGCGGGCAGCGGCGGATAGATGCGGCGGGCGGTCTCGCGCAGGGTGTCGAGCATGCGGGCCACGCCCGGTGACGGCGTCTTGTCGCGGCGGCGGATGATGCCGAAGTACTCCATGCGCACGCCCAGGTCGATCGGCAGGACCTGCATCTGCGCGGTCTGCAGGTAGGGCGCCACCGACTCGGTCGGGAGCGCGGTGAGCAGGTCGCTGTGGCGCAGCAGGTGGATGATGACCGGCAGCGACGAGGTTTCCACCAGGTTCTGCGGCGAGCGCAGTCCGTACTGGTGGAACACCGCGTCCAGCCGCGTGCGCAGCACGCTGCCGCGCGGCGGCATGATCCAGCCGTGGTCCTGCAGGTCGGCGTGGCGCACCGTCTCCGCCGCGGCCAGCGGATGCCCGCTGCGGACGATGACCGCGTGCGGCTCGTCGGCCAGCGGTTCGAACTCCAGTTCGTCGGCGCCTTCGGGCCCCATGATGCGGCCGATGACGATGTCCAGCTGGCCGTCGAGCAGGCGCGCGACCAGCGGCCGGCTGTAGTCCATCTCGACCTCGACCAGGAGGCCGGGGAAGTCCCGCTTCACCGCGGCGACGGCCTGCGGCACCAGGGTCGTGCCCGGATTGACCACGGTGCCGATCGACACCTGGCCCAGCCGCCCTTCGCGCAGCGCGGCGATCTCCTCGCGGGCGCGCTCGATCTCCGACAGCGCCGAGCGCGCGCGCCGCACCATCGCCAGGCCGAAGGTGGTCGGCTCGACGCCGCGGGCATGGCGTTCGAACAGCGGCACGCCGAGCAGGCCTTCCATTTCCGCCAGCAGCTTGGAGGCCGCCGGCTGGGTCATGTTCGCGGCCTCGGCCGCGCGCAGCACCGAACGCTGCTCGTACAGGTGCAGCAGCAGCGCGAGGTGCCGGGTCTTGAGCCGCGTCGCGGCGGACCATCCCGTGGCGGGTTGCACCATGACGAACTCCCGTGGGCCGTTGATCTATTCGTTGGGGGAATAGCGTACGACGAAAATTTCATTTGCCGTACATACCACCGCCACGCGAGGCTATGCCCGGCTTCCGCGGAGGCGGCCCGGGCGGGCACTCTCCGTACGGGCGGCGACCCGCCGGAACAGGCGAGCGCCCCTTCGAGCCACGTGGACAGGGACCGGGAGGAAGACTCGAATGACGCAATCGCGGCCTGGCGATGGCGCCTGCCACGCCCATGCACCTGCCCGGCCCCCGGCGCGGACCGCGGCCGGCCGCGACCGCTGACGCACGAGGACGACATGGACCGCCATCCCCCGCCCCTCCGCCTGCCCCTGATCGCCATCCTGCGCGGCATCACGCCCGACGACATCGCCGGGCACGCCGGCGCGCTGGTGGACGAGGGCTACGACGCGATCGAGATCCCCACCAATTCGCCGGACTGGGCGCGCAGCGTCGCGGTCGCCGTGCGCGAGTGCGGCGCGCACGCGGGCATCGGCGCCGGCACGGTGCTCGAAGCCGCGCACGTCGATGCGCTGCTGGCCGCGGGCGGCACGCTCGCGGTCACGCCCAACG
>JAFAEU010000080.1 GCA_023423855.1 Pseudomonadota bacterium
GAACAGGTTCGGGCAATCCCAGCTCTGCCCCCACTGGTTGGTCACCGAGTCCTTGCTGGAGCTGCCCATCCGGGTGGTGCCGACCTCGTGGATGATCTCGCCGCCCTTCTTGATGGCGTCTTTTGCAGCAGGCAATTCGCCAACGGTCGCACCCATGGTTTCCAGGATGGCCTTGGCGGTTTTCAGGCCATGCTCTACCTGCTTGAGCTCGTGTTCCGACCATTGCCAGTGGAAACGTGGCACCGGAATGCCCCACTTGTCCGTCACCTGTGGGTCGATGTCCATGTAGCAATGTTCGTTCGGCAGCATTTCGCCGCGGAGTGAAAACGAAACGTAGGCGCCGTAATGTGCGCGGACCTGCTGCTTCAGCGCCGGGCCATAGCCTTGCAGGTCGCCGCTGACGTAGGCGCCGGGTTCGCCGAAGCGCCCGCCAAGCTCGAAGTGGTAACCACGCGGGAAATCCAACTCCTTGTTGGCCTGGGCTTCATGTCCCCACCAGGGAATGAACAGGTGGTTGGCGGTGTGGCCATCCTCGTTGTAGCGCGGCCGATCCATCAGCGCCGGTACCAGTGCCGACAGGCCCGCGCCGGTGGAGTCCATCAGGTTGCGGCCGACCTGGCCGCTGGAATTGGCCAGTCCGTTGGGGTGGCTGGCGCTTCTTGAATTGAGCAGGATGCGCGCCGATTCGCAGGCGCTGGCGGCCAGGACCACCACTTTCGCGCCGATTTGCCGTTCGGTGGAGGTCTTCTTGTCGATATAGGTGATGCCCGTGACCTTGCCCTGTGCGTCGGTGGTCACGGTGTTGACCATGGCATCTGTGATGATCCGCAGATTGCCGGTTGCCCGCGCCATCGGCAGCAGCGAGGTGGTGGTCTGGAATGCGGCGCCGATCGAGCAGCCGTAGCCGCAGGGCGTGGCATAAAAGCAGGCGGCGCGCTCATCCAGCGGTTTGGTCAGTATGGCCCGGTGCATGGGCACTGCCGTGATCCCGTGCTTTTTCGCCGCGGCGGCAATCAGCAGTTCCGGCACCCGTGGTGGGGGTGGCGGCTGCAAGACCCCTTCCGATGACGGCGGCATGTCGTCCAGGCCGGTATTGGTGCCACAGACGCCTACCAGAGCTTCGGTCTTGTCGTACCAGGGGGCGATGTCGTCATAGTCGAAAGGCCAGTCGGCGCCCAGGCCGTCCCGGCTCTTGCCCTTGAAGTCATGCTCGCTGAAACGCAGCGAATAGCGGCCCCAGTGGTTGGTGCGGCCGCCCAGCATGCGGGCGCGCCACCACAGGAATTCGGAGCCTTCGGCGGTGGTGTAGGGTTCGTCCGGCACCTGCCAGCCGCCGTCCACGGTGGAATCATAGAAGCCGAACTCCTTGTCCGGCGTGGAAGCGCCCATCAGCGGTGCGGCGGAGTTGGGCCTGAACATCGGGGTTTCCGTTCGCGGGTCGTAATCGCGACCGGCTTCCAGCATCAGCACCTTGTGGCCTTGCCGGGTCAACTCATAGGCGGCCATGGCGCCACCGGCGCCCGAGCCGACGACCAGGACGTCATGGGCGAAATCGTTCATCACTTCAGCTCTTTGATCTTCAGGTTCTTGAACCACACCACGTCGCCGTGATCCTGCAAGCCGATATGGCCGCTGCTGTTGGCGGCAAACCCCGGCCAGTCGGCGAACTTGCTGGCGGCCACCAGCTGTCGCCATTCCGCGCCGTGAATCTTCACCGATGCCGTCTCAACTCCGTTCTGCCAGATGGTCAGCTGGCCCTGATCCAGGAGGATGCGCACCTGGTTCCACTCGCCGGCGCTTTTGTGCGAGGCCGCAGGCGAGGCGATCATGTCGTACAGGGAACCGGACAAATGGGTTGCCAGCTTGTTGTCGGGGTGGCGTTCGTTGTCCAGGATCTGGATTTCCGGTGCATGCGAGTAGATCTGGCTGCCGGTCTCGTCCGCCAGGACGAAGATTCCGCTATTGCCGCCTTCCGCGATTTTCCAGTCCAGCCGGAGGTCGAAATCCTGGTATCGGGCCTTGGTCAGGATGTCGCCGCCGCCTGCGCCGGTCAGCTTGATGGCGCCATCTTCGATGACCCACTTGTCGCTGAGCCCGTCCTGTTTGAAATTGCGCCACTGCGACAGGTCTTTGCCATCGAACAGCAGTTGCCAGCCGTCGTTTTGTTCCTGCCGGCTCAACTGATTGTCAGCGGCAAGTGCGCCCGTGGCGAGGTGTTCGCCGAGATAGGCCGCGCCGGTCCGGACGGCGGCGGCCGGATCGAGCGGATCGTCGTGTTCGATGACGTACCACTTCACGCCCGCGTCCGCGGCTGCGGGAAGGATCGCATTCCAGTCCAGGACGCCACTGCCCACGGCGGCGAAGCCTTTCTCCTCCTCGGGGTGGCCTTCGGGCGCGATGTCCTTGGCGTGGACGGCGAACACGCGCCCGTGGAACTTGCCGAGGAACGCCGCCGGATCGTGGCCGGCGCGCGCCACCCAGGCCAGGTCGATCTCGGCCACGACTGCGGGGCCGGCGGCCTCGAACAGGAGTTCGAGGCCGGTCTTGCCGTCGAAATCGACGATCTCGAATTCGTGGTTGTGGTAGCCGAGCGTCATGCCCTGGGCCTGGAGCTTGCCTGCGATCGCGCCCAGTTCCCTGCCCAGTGCGCTCCAGCCGGCGGCGTCGACGGGGCGCTCGCCTTCCTGCAGCCACGGCACCACGAGCACGGTGTTGCCGATCGACCTGTTGAACGCCGCCACGCCGTCGAGGTCGCTGCGCAGGTCGGACAGCTGCACGTGGGTCGCGATCGGCTCGATCGAATACTTGTCCAGAAGCCGCTTCAGCTCCTCGGCCGTGACATCCTGCGTACCGACGGTCTCCACGGCGCGGATGCCCGCGTCGTGGACGATCTTCAGCCGGTCCTCGAGCGAGGCGATGCTGCGCAGCGTGTACATCTGCACCGCGATGGGCTCGGCGCGGGCGCCGGCGTCCCCTGCGAAGACGGGCAGGGCGGCGAGGGACAGGAGCGCTGCGGTCGCGATTGCGCGCGGGATGGTGATCGTCATGGTTTCCTCCCGGGGTTCCGGTGATTGTGGACGAGGTGGCAGAGCGGGCCTAGGACGCCTGGCCGATGGCAGTCCAGGCGCGCGCCCTGGCCGATGCGATGACGCGATCGACGATCAGTGCCGAGCGCAGCCCGTCGTCGAACGTCGGCAGCCCTTCCGGCCGTTCGGCCGCGATCGCGCGATAGGTGTCGGCGACGAAGGCGTCGAAGCAGTGGCCGTAGCCTTGCGCGTGGCCGGCCGGCAGCACCGCGAGCCTGCGCTGTTCGGCGCTGCCCGCACCCGGGCCGCGCACGAAGATCTCTTCGCGCTGGTCGGGGAATCCCATCCAGAGCCGTTCGCTGTCTTCCTGGTCGAAGGCCACGCTGGCCCTGGCGCCGTCGATCTCGAACCAGAGGCGATTCCTGCGCCCGGCCGACACCTGACTGACGGTCAACGAGGCCAGGGTGCCGCTGCCGGTCTTGAACATGGCCGCGGCGACGTCCTCGCTCGACACCACCTGCATCCCGCCGCCGGCCGCCGGCGTGGTGAAGCTCTGGCCGGCGGCGGCGCCGCGCTCGGCGATCACGGTCTCGAACGCTGCGCTGACGTCGACGAACCGCTCGCCCGTCACCCATTCCACCAGGTCGCACCAGTGCGAGCCGATGTCGGCGAACACGCGGGAGGCGCCGCCCAGCGCCGGATCGACGCGCCAGTTGTTGCTCGCCGGGTCCAGCAGCCAGTCCTGCAGGTAGCTGCCGTGGATCAGGCGCAGCGGTCCCAGCGCGCCATCGGCGATGCGGGCGCGCGCCTCGCGCACGACCGGGTGGTAGCGGTAGACGAAGGGCACCGTGGCCACCAGCCCGGTGGAAGCGGCCAGTGCGGCCAGGGCCCGCGCATCGTCGAGCGTCGTCGCCAGCGGCTTTTCGCAGACCACATGCTTGCCCGCCTCGAGCGCAGCCTGCGCCATCGGCCGGTGCAGGTGGTTGGGCGTGCACACGTGCACGACCTGCACCTGCGGATCGGCGACGACTTCGGCGATATCGCGATAGGCGCGCGCAACGTCCCAGGCCTGCGCCACGTCCCGGGCGCGCTCCGGCGACGACGCGCCCACGCCCCTGACCACGGCGCCGGCCAGGATCGCCGCGCGACGATGCACGGCGCCGATCATCCCGGTGCCGACGATGGCGACGCCAAGCTTGCCCATCCGCCTCGCGCCTCAGTGCGTGGCCGGCGCGGCGGCCGGCCGTTCGCGGAACAGGAACAGGAAGGCCACCAGCACCACCAGCGCGCCGCCCGCCGGGAACAGCCAGATCTGCTGCCAGTCCGGTCCCGCCGCCGTGGTGTAGTGCTGCACCACCGCGCCGGACAGGAACGTGCCGATCAACATGCCCACACCGTAGGTGGCCAGGGTGATGAAGCCCTGTACGCTGCTGCGTGCGTCCGGGCCGGCGTGCGCATCGGTATAGATCTGCCCGGTGACAAAGAAGAAGTCATAGCAGATGCCGTGCAGCACGATGCCGATCACCAGCAGCGAGAACCCACCGCCGGCATCGCCGAAGGCGAACATGGCGTAGCGCACCACCCACGCGGCCATGCCTACCGCCAGCATGGTCTTGACCCCCAGCCGCACGAACAGGAACGGCATGGCCAGCATCAGCAGCACTTCGGACACCTGGCCCAGCGATTGCAGGCCCGCCGCGCCGCGCACGCCCAGATCGTTGAGATAC
>JAFAEU010000134.1 GCA_023423855.1 Pseudomonadota bacterium
TGAGATTGTGGAAGCGTTCCGTACATCAATCATCAATAAAGACAAGGCAACGTTCGTTGGACTTTTCTTCTCTGACAAGCCCGAGCATGTGACTTGGCAGATGGTAGACGACGACACAAGGGTAGCCCGATTCAAGGAGTTCGCACCCGAAGCGAGCAGGGTGGTTAGGTGGCCAGAGAACAACTACCTAGCCATGATCGACGGGACAACCGCGGCTGATTCAGAATCGATCGAGGAAGTATTTCGGAACGTAACGATAGATACGGACGGATTGGTCGCTTCAGTGAACTTTGACTATTCCGTTCTACGCAGCGGACAGGAAGCCCATTGGGGCCGTGAGATGTGGCATCTGGTCCACACCGAAGACGGCTGGAAGATCATCTCAGTAGTTTGGTCGCAAAGGGATCCCGTATCCAACTAATGAGCAGCATGTGGCCTAACAAGTCATTCAAGCCAACGCTGCTTCGTGGCGCGGCTTAACTGAAGCGTTAGGGCGCACATGGGAGTTCTTCTGTCACTTGTACTTATGCTCTTGCCTGGTTCTGACCTGCCCCCACTGAGCCGTACCACGTGACGCTCTAAAGTCCGTCAACCCGAGAGGACGGACATGCCAGGAGTCGCTTCACCACCGAGCACATCATCGGATTCATCAAGCAGGCAGCGGCCTGACAGCAGGCCCCCGGTGCTGCCGCCGCTCAGTCCACCGCCAGCGGTCGCACGTACTCGAGCAGGCTCACCAGCGTCTTGCCCGGTTCTTCCCACGGGATCATGTGCGCGGAGTGCTCGAACCAGACGCCACGCCTGGATGGTGCGTCCACGCGCTGCAGCCATTCCTCGGTGGGCTGCGAGGGCGTGGTGTAGTCGTGGCGGCCCATGAACATCACGACCGGGATCGGGAATTCGCGCACGGGCTTGAAGTCGACCTGCACGTACTCGTCGAGCAGCCGGTCCAGGGTGAACAGGCTGCCGGCGTTGAGCGCGGCGCGGTCCTCGGCGCCGTAGTCGGGCGACAGGCGCGCGGCGCCGAAGAACCAGAGGTTGGTCTCGTCGCGGAACGCAGCCATGCCGCCGTAGTGCTGCGGCCACTTGCGCGCGGCGACGATGCGCTCGCGCGTGATCGGTCGGTCGCCCGGATAGGGCAGGATCGATTCGATCTCGGCAATGGCTTCGGCGTTGCCGTGCTTCCTCGCCTGCGCCAGTCCGTACTCGATGCTGATGCGTTCGTTGTCGCGCACGTTGATCACCTGGCCGATGCCGACGTAGGCGTGGAACAGGTCGGGGCGCGCCAGCGCGGCGCGCATCGAGGGGATGGTGCCCCAGCTGTGCGCCATCAGGACCAACTTGTCCTTGCCGAGCTTCGTGCGCAGGTGTTCGGTGATGGCGACCAGGTCGTCGACGTAGGCCTGGATGCGGAGGCTGTCCGCGACCGCGTCGGAGTGGTCCTCGCGATAGGTCTTGCCCGCGCCGCGCTGGTCGTAGTTGACCATCGTGAAGTATTCCTCCAGCGGGCGCTGGAACTGCCACAGGCTGGGCAGGGTCGGCGTCGCGGGGCCGCCGTGCACGAACAGGATGACGGGGTTCGCGCGGTCCTGGCCGCGGATGCTGATCCACTGGTCGATGCCACCGATGCGCGCGGTGTAGGTTTCCTGCACGCCGGCGGGGTTCGGGATGCGCACGAGGTCCTCGACCACGGCGCGTGCGCGGGCGCCGTCGTCGCTGGCGGGGTCCTGTGCGCAGGCGAGCGTCGTGGCGCACGACAGCATGAGGGCGGCAAGGGCAGGTCGAAAGAACATGGATCGCGTCTCCGGTCTTTGTGGACAGGGAGACGGACGGTAGCGCGACGGTTGCAAATGCGCCGTGTCGGTGCGCCGGACTGCGGATCGCGCGCACGCCGGCGCACTCCCTGAGACGGCGCCGGCTACACTCTTCCCATGGATGTGCAAACCCTGTTGCTGCTGTTTTCCGGCCTGCTGCTCGCGGTGCTGGTCCTGCTGGTCGTGCTGCTGCTGCGGCGCTCGGGCGGGCGTGGCGACCAGGCCGCGGAAGGCCGGCGGCTGGCGGACGAGCTGGCGTCGGAGCGCGAGCGCCTGCGGTCGAGCCAGGTGGAGGCGGGCGAGCTGCGCGGGCGGCTGGAGGCGCTGCAGGCGGAGAAGGAAGGCCTGCTGCGGCGGACGACGGTGCACGAGCAGGAGGCGACCGCGCTGGCGGCGCGCCTGCAGCTCGATGCGGCGGGCCTGGCCGAACGCGATGCGCGGCTGGTGGAGCGGGAGCGCGACCTGCGGCAGCTGGAGGCGCAGCGCGACCGCCTCGAGCAGGCGCTGCAGGCGCTGCAGGCCGAACATGGTCAGCTGCAGAACGCGCAGGCGCAGGCGCTGGCGAACCTGGAGCACTCCGAGCGCGCGCGCGCGGAGCTGCGCACCTACCTCGATACCGCCCAGGAGAAGCTCTCCGGCGCCTTCGCCGAACTGGCGGGCAAGGTGTTCGAGGAGCGCGGTCAGCAGTTCGCGCACAACGTGCGCGTGGCCACCGCGCAATCGCGCACCGACATCGAGGGCCTGCTCAAGCCGTTCGCGGAGCGGTTGAACGAGTTCCGCACGCGGGTCGATGCGGTGTATGGCGAGGAGGCGCGCGAGCGGGCGAGCCTGGCCGGGGCGGTCGGCGAGCTCAAGACGCTCAACCAGGAGATGGCGGCGCAGGCGTCGGCGCTGACCCGGGCGCTGAAGGGCAGCGCCAAGGTGCGCGGCGACTGGGGCGAGCTGATGCTCGACAACGTGCTGCGCGGCTCGGGGCTGGAGGAAGGCGTGCACTACCAGCGCCAGGTGCATGCAGTCGACGACGAGGGCGATCGCCTGCGGCCCGACGTGGTGGTCCGGCTGCCGGACGAGCGCAGCGTCGCCGTCGACAGCAAGGTCAACCTGATCGCGTGGCAGGAGGCGATGAATGCCGAGACCCCGGAGCAGCACGACGATGCGCTGCGCCGGCACGCGGTGGCGCTGCGCCAGCACGTGCGCGAGCTGGGGGAGAAGAATTATCCGAAGGCGCTGGGGGGCGATGCGCTGGAGGTGACCGTCGCCTTCGTGCCGATCGAAGGCGCGCTGTCGGCGGCGCTGGGCGCGGACGGCGGCCTGCAGACCTATGCCTTCGACCAGCGCGTGGTGTTCGCGTCGCCGAACACGCTGATGGCGCTGCTGCGCGTGGTCGAGCGGTTGTGGACGCGCGACAAGGTGCAGAAGCAGGCGCTGGAGATCAGTCGCGTCGGCGGGCTGGTGCTGGATGCGCTGTCGGCGTTCGTATTCGACTTCAACCTGGTCGACCGCAAGCTGGCGGACGCGAGGAAGGCGTTCGACGATGCGCGCAACCACCTGCTGGAGTCGCCGCAGTCGGCGATCGTGCGTGCGCGGCGGCTGTCGGAGCTGGGCGCCAAGGCGAAGCGGGCGCTGCCCGAAGAGCTTCAGCAGGAGGACGTGGTGCGGCAGATCGCGGCGCCGGAGGGAGAGCAGCGCGCGGCCGACGAATGAACTCCCGCCCCGGGGCGCGGGATGTTGGAACTGTCATCCCGAGCGAAGCGAGGGATCCTTGCTTGAGGTCTTCGGAGAGAAGATCCCTCGCTGCGCTCGGGATGACAGGAAGAAACCGTCATCCCCGCTTGACCAGACATTCGTCTGTTGAAAGCCGAGGGGATGACGATGTATCGACCCGCAAGGGAATGGCCACGCCCTGCGGTGGCCGGGGCAGGGTCCCGACGCGCGATCGCCGGTCCGGCGCCGCTCAGGGCGTTGGCGACAGCGGCACGATCGGCATCACGTCGACCGGGACGGTGGGGTTGCCGTCGTCTTCGAGGAGGTAGTCGGGCAGCTCGTTCTCGTCCTGGCGGCGGCGGTCGGCCTGGATCTGGTAGTTGCGCCGCTGCAGCCAGGCGTCGCGCACCAGGGCGTATTCGTCTGCGGCGCCTTCGCGCATGGAATCGAGCGCGAACAGCTGGGCGCGCAGGTCGACCAGCTGCAGGCCCTGCAGGAAGTAGCGCGCGCCGTCGTCCTCCACCTGGCGCAGCGGTGACAGCGGCGCGTCGCCGACCAGGCCGAAGCTGTCGCGCAGGGTGCGTGGGCCGAACAGCGGCAGTTCGACGTAGCGCGAATTCTTCCAGCCCCAGACGCCGAGGGTCTGGCCGAAGTCCTCGCTGCGGTTGGGGATATTGGCAGCCGAGGCGGGGTCGAAGAGGCCGCCGATGCCGACCGTGCTGTTGAGCAGGAAGCGCCCGAGCGACTGTCCGGCCTGCTTCGGCCGGCCCTGCAGCAGCGCGTTGAGCGCGCTGACCGGCTGGCCGAGGTTGTTGAAGAAGTTGCTCACGCCCAATCGCATCGGGCGCGGCACGACCTTGACGTAGGCCTTGGCGAGCGGCGTGGCGATGGTGCGGTCGACGGCGTTGTTGAAGCGGTGGACCTTGCGGTTCCAGGTCTCCCAGGGGTCGTAGCTCGACGGCAGCTGCGCGGGCGAGGGCAGGGTCGGGTCGGCCACCGGGTCGTAGATCGCGGCGTAGTCGAGTTCGGCCTGGGTGGGCACGTCGCCTTCGGTGACGGTGGCCAGGGCGTCGTCATCCGCTTCGGGCACAGGCGCGGCCGGCGCGTCGTCGGCAACGGCCGGCGCGGGCTCGGCTTCGGGGGGCGCGACGGGCGCGGCATCGGCCGCGGGC
>JAFAEU010000144.1 GCA_023423855.1 Pseudomonadota bacterium
CAGCTGGTCCACGCCGAAGCGCGCGATCGCGCCGTGCAGCTTGCGCGGATCGGCGTTCGCCGGGCGCGTGGGATCCATGTCGGGGATGATCGAGCTCAGGCCGAGCGCGGGATCGAACAGCGCGAACGGCGGGAAGGTCGGGAAATCGACGCCACCAGCCTCGATCCCGAACGCTTCGCGCAGCATGTCGATCTGCGCCCGGAAGTGGCGGTGCCGGTAGACCACGCCCTTGGGCACGCCGGTGGAGCCGCTGGTGAACAGGATCGCGGCGACGTCGTCCGGCTGCGTGTCGCTCAGCTGCGGCCCGGCGCCCGCGCCGTTGCGTTCGACCTGCGCCAGCGTCGCATCGGCGAGCAGTGCGTGCCGCCCGGTGGTGATGCGCACGCGCGCCGCCTTCGCCCAGCCCAGCAGCACCCGTGCGAACTGCGCCAGCGGGATGCCGATGAAGGCTTCCGGCCGGGCCTCGTCGAGGCACTGCTTCAGCGCGCGCCTGTCGATGCCCGGGTCGACCAGCACCGGCACCGCACCGGCCTTGAACAGCGCGAACATCAGCAGGAAGAACTCCGGCGTCGGCCGCACCATCAGCACGGTGTGCGTGCCGCGCGCGATGCCGCGCTGCGCGAGGCCGGCGGCGATGGCGTCGCTGCGGGCGTCGAGCTCGCCGTAGGTCAGGGACACGCCGTAGCCGCCATCGCGGCCGGGGCAGCGCATGGCGATGCGGTCCGGCGCTTCGGCCGCCAGCCGCGGCAGCGCGGCGGCGATGTTGCAGGCGTCGTTCATGCGGCCATTATCGCCCGGCCCGTTCGCCGGGCCGGCCCCCTCTTGCGCGCGGCATCGGCACGGCGAAGAATCCGCATCCCGTCCCGCCGCAGCCGCCCCCCCATGCCGCACCCCTGCCTGAGCTGTGGCGCCTGCTGCACGCAGTACCGGGTGGCGTTCCACTGGATGGAATCGGACGCGGCCACCGAGGGCGGCGTACCCGCGGCGCTGACCGAGCCCCTCGACCGGCACCGGCTGTGCATGCGCGGCACGCATTCGGATCCGATCCGCTGCGTGGCGCTCGATGCCGAGATCGGCGTGTACTCGCGCTGCTCGATCCATGCGAACCGGCCGTCGGTGTGCCGCGAGGTCGACGCCTCCTGGGAGTACGGCGCGCCGGGCGAACAGTGCGACAAGGCGCGCATCGCCCACGGCCTGCCGGCGCTGACCGCCGCCGACTGGCGCTGGCGCGACGCCGCCGACAACGACGACTGTCCGGACGACAACGGCAACAGCCCGCCGTCGCCGCGGCTGCCGCCGATCGCGGCCTGACGCGGCATTTCCCGCCTTTGCCCGAGCGCCTTCAGGCGCGACCCGCGATGACTGGGCGACCGGCCGGTCGCGCCTGAAAGCGCTCCTACGCAGGCAATGGATGGCGATCGAGGAAGCTGCGGATCGCCGGCACCAGCACCTCGTGCTTGTCCTCGAGCACGTAGTGGCCGGCATCCTCGAAGGCCTGCACCTCGGCCTGCGGCAGTTCGCTGCGGAAGCGCTCGAGGAAATGGTGGTCGAAGACGAAATCCTTCAGGCCCCAGCCGAGGAAGGCGGGACGGTCGGCGAACTCGTGCAGGCGGCGGCCGGATTCGGCGACCAGCGGCCAGGCGCGGTCCTGTTCCGACAGCGGGATGTCCTGCATGAAGCGCACGGTCGAGATGCGGTTCTTCCAGCTGTCGTAGGGCGCGACATAGGCGCGGCGCACGTCGCGCGGCATCTTCCTTTCGACGCCGAACCGGGACGCGCCGGCCGAGAACGCGTTGAAGCCGCGGATCACCAGCTCGCCGACCTGGAAGTCGCGGCCGAGCGCGATCTGCCACGGCATCGGCTTGCCCTGCGGCATCGGGAACGCGGCGGTGTTGAGCACCACCAGCCGCCGCACCTGCGCCATGTGCGACAGCGCCCAGCCGAAGCCGATCATGCCGCCCCAGTCGTGCACCGCCAGCGTCACCGGGCCGGTGACGCCGAGGTGGTCGAGCAGTGCGGTGAGGTCGTCCACGCGCGAGCGCAGCGTGTAGTCGTAGCGCGGCAGCGCATCCTCGGCGTCGTCGGGCTTGTCCGACAGGCCCATGCCGACGTGGTCGGGCACGATGCAGCGGTATCCCTTGCCGGAAGCGGGATCGCGCAGGCCACGCACGAGGTGGCGCCAGTAGTAGCTCCACGACGGATTGCCGTGCACCATCACCACCACCTCGCCGTCGCGCGGGCCCTCGTCGAGGTAGTGCAGGCCGATGCCGGGCCGCACGTCGAAGCGGTGGCTGCTGAAGTCGTAGTCGGGGAATCGCACGGCGGCGGGAGGAATGCGTGAGGGCCGGCATTGTAGCGGCCATGTCCGGAAAACCGGGGTCGGGTCGACTCCAGCCCCGGTTTTCGCCTCATACCAGCCTGCGTTCAATGACACGGAAGCGTAGGTCGGGGCTACGCCCCCGACGCCCGGCCATCGGCGGCCACGGCGGCCATCGGCGTCGGCCACGTAGGGCCGACCTACGGCGAATGGCATCAGCCCGCGACGCCGGCGTGGATTTCGCAGGGATGCGCCAGTCGCTGCAGTCCGTCCGCCACGCGGTCGAATGGCGGACGCCGGAATCCATCGCCCGGCCTCAGCCACACCGCGTGCCTGCCCGCATCGGCATGGGCGACCAGCGCCGACGCGCAGGCCTGCGGGTCCTCCGGCGCCGGTTCGCACGGCGCGTCCTTGCGCGCCAACACCAGCACCGCGTCGCCGACGCCCGCATCGACCAGCAACACGTCGGCCAGGTTCATCGCGCGCAGCGCGGCGAGGGTCAGCTGGCCGGGATCGCCGGGTCCGGTGCCGACCAGGCTGATGCGTCCGCCGGCGGGGGCGATGGCGTCGGGATCGAGCATCCGGGTGAAGGCCTGTTCCGCGTCGGCCTCGCGGCCGGCGCGCAGCAGCGCCGGCACCGCGCCGTCGATCACCGCGTCGAACCAGCGCCGCCGCCGCGCCAGGTTGGGCAGGCGCTCGCGGATCGCCGCGCGATGCTTCGCGAACAGCCCGGCCAGCGCGCCCAGCGAGGGATCAAGCTGGATTTCCAGCCGTTCCCGCAGCCGCCGCGCCAGCATCGGCGCCGCGCCGCCGGAGGAGATCGCAAGCTGCAGCGGCGCGCGGTCGATCACCGCCGGCACCTGGAAGCTCGACAGCTGCGCATCGTCCACCACGTTGGCGAGGGTGCGCCGCGCCTCGGCCTGCGCGGCCAGTCCGGCGTTGAACGCGCCGTCGTCGGTGGCGACCACCAGCAGCCAGGCCGCGTCGATCCAGGCCGGATCGAATCCGCCTTCGAGCCGCTGCAGCCGGCCCTCTGCCAGCCACCCGGCCAGCGCCGGGTGCAGGTCGCGGGCGTGCACGCGGACGCGGGCGCCGGCCTGCAGCAGGGCCTCGATCTTGCGCACGGCCACCTCGCCGCCGCCCACGACGAGCACCTCGCGGCCGGCCAGATCGGCGAACAGGGGGAACAGCGGCATCTCGACTCCCTTGGCAACACCCGGCGCCAGCGCTTATGTTGCATGGCAACATCGCCCCGACCCGCCCACTTTGCCAGCCGCCGGACAGGCATGCCACGCATCCTGCTGATCAACGACACCGACAAGCCGATCGGCGACCTGCGCGCCGCGCTGGTCGAGGCCGGCCACGAGGTGCTGGATGAAGTGGCCGGCATCGCGGCCCTGCTCAAGGCCGTGGAGACCCACCTGCCGGACGTGGTGATCCTCGACGTCGATTCACCCTCGCGCGACACGCTCGAACAATTGGCGATGCTGCACCGGCACGCGCCGCGGCCGGTGGTGATGTTCTCGGCCAACGGCGACGAGCAGCTGATCCGCGCCGCAGTCGGCGCCGGCGTCGCCGCGTACGTCGTCGACGGCCTGTCGCCGGCGCGGCTGCGCCCGATCATCCAGGTGGCGCTGGCGCGCTTCGAGCAGCAGGCGCACCTGCGCCAGCAATTGGAAGGCGTGCAGCAGCAGCTGCAGGACCGCAAGACGATCGAACAGGCCAAGGGCCTGCTGATGGAGAAGCGCGGCATGAGCGAACGCGAGGCCTACGCCGCGCTGCGCCAGCAGGCGATGCGGCAGAACCTGAAGCTGGCCGACGTGGCGCGCCGGATCCTGGCGATGGCGGACCTGCTGGGATGAGCGCAGCCATGACCGACGCAACACCTCGCACGCTGCGCATCGGCTTCATGCCGCTGGTGGACTGCGCACCGCTGGTGGCGGCGTCGCGGCTGGGCCTGGACCGCAGGCATGGCCTGCAGTTCGAACTGCAGCGGCAGGGCTCGTGGGCGGCGGTGCGCGACAAGCTGCTCTCGGGCGAACTCGACGCCGCGCACGCGCTGGCCGGCATGGTCTACGGCATCGAGACCGGCATCGGCGGTCCGCAGGGGCCGATGGCGGTGCTGATGGTGCTCAACCAGAACGGCCAGGCGATCGTGCTGGCGCCGGAGGCGGCGCGGCGCCTGCGCGAGGGCGCAACCCTGCGCGAGGCGCTGGGCGTGCCGCAGCGGCGACCGGTGCTGGCGCAGACCTTCCCCACCGGCACCCACGCGCTGTGGCTGTACTACTGGCTGGCGGCGCAGGGCGTGGACCCGCTGCACGAGATCCGCGCCGTGACCCTGCCGCCGCCGGAGATGCCCGATGCACTGGCGCGCGGCGAGATCGAAGGCTACTGCGCCGGCGAGCCGTGGTCGGCGCAGGCCGAGGCGATCGGCGCCGGCGCGCGCGTGATCCACAGCGGCGAACTGTGGCCGGGCCACCCGGAAAAGGTGCTGGCCTGCCGCCGCCAGTTCGCCGCGCTGGAGCCGGAGCTCGCGACCGCACTGACCGCGGCCGTGCTCGACGCCTGCCGCTGGCTGGACGAAGACCCGCAGCACCGCAGGCAGGCGGCGCAGTGGCTGGCGCAGGACGCGGTCATCGGCCTGCCGGTCGAGCGCCTGTCCGCCTGCCTGCTGCCACCGTCCGACGCGGCGCGGGGCACCGGGCTGCGCTTCCACGGCGACGGCGAGGTCAACTTTCCCTGGCTGTCGGACGGGCGCTGGTTCCTGCACCAGTTCCGCCGCTGGGGCTGGCTGCCCGCCGATGCCGCGGACGACGACGCGCTGCTGGCCGAAATGCACCGCATCGACAGCTACCGGCTCGCCGCGCTGCAGATCGGCGTACCGCTGCCACGCGACGAAACGCGCCGCAGCGTGCTGTTCGACGGCATGCGCTGGGAGTAGGCGGAATACCGGTCGTTTGCCTCGCCTGACGTTCCGACCGCCCTCCACCTGTCATTTCGACCGCAGGGAGAAATCTCCCTCGGAGAATCGTGCGGCTGCGGAAGGAGATTTCTCCCTGCGGTCGAAATGACAGGGATTGGTGTTTGCACCAAAATGGATTCATTAATGATCCACTATGGTGCAATTCTTCCGGTTTGCCGCCACCCCTTCGACAGGAGTGACCGCATAACCCCTTGATTCCGCGAGCCCCACCGCCCCGGCCCGCGCCCTCCGGCCGCTGGCACGCATGTTGCGTTGCAAAAACATGTCGGGCGCAAAGCCGCGTCCGCGACAACCCGATTGCGACCGGCTGCCAACGGCGGCATCCGGTCGCCGACAACGGCGTCTCTCCGGCCCACACCGGAGGACGCCGTTTTTCGTTTCGCCTTCCCCTTCCGGCCGTGCGCGCGGGTGTCCAGGACCCGACGGCGGCCCCTTTCCCCGGAGCGTGCGCGGATGAATCGATCGTTCTGGCAGGCCGGCCATACCCCCACCCTGCTGTCAGCCTTCCTCTATTTCGACCTGAGCTTCATGGTCTGGTACCTGCTCGGGCCGATGCAGGTGCAGATCGCCGAAGCCTTGCTGCTCGACACCCAGCAGCGCGCGCTGATGGTGGCGGTGCCGATCCTGTGCGGCGCGGTGCTGCGGCTGTTCCTGGGCCTGCTGGCCGACCGCATCGGCGCCCGGCGCACCGGACTGCTGGCGCAGGTGCTGGTGATCGCGGCGCTGCTGGTGGCCTGGCGGCTGGGCGTGCACAGCTTCGGTCAGGTGCTGCTGCTGGGCCTGATGCTGGGCGTGGCGGGGGCCTCGTTCGCGGTGGCGCTGCCGCTGGCCTCGCGCTGGTATCCGCCCGAGCACCAGGGCACGGCGATGGGCATCGCCGGCGCCGGCAACTCCGGCACGGTGTTCGCCGCGCTGTTCGCGCCGGTGCTGGCGACGATGTTCGGCTTCCAGAACGTGTTCGGCCTGGCCTGCATTCCGCTGGCGATCGTGTTGGTGGTGTTCGCGCTGTGCGCGAAGGACGCGCCGGTGCCGGTGGCGCGCAAGACGCTCGGCGACTACGCGCAGGTGCTGGTCGGCAACCGCGACTCGTGGTGGTTCATGTTCTTCTACGCGATCACCTTCGGCGGCTTCGCCGGCTTCGCCAGCGCGCTGCCGGGCTACTTCCACGACGAGTTCGGCTTTGCGCCGAAGATCGCCGGCTGGGCGACGGCCGCCTGCGTGCTGGCCGGCTCGGTGATGCGGCCGCTGGGCGGGGTGATCGCCGACCGCATCGGCGGCACCCGTTCGCTGCAGATGGTCTATGGCGCGGCCACCGTGCTGGTGGCGGCCGCGGCCCTGGGCGTAGGCGGCGCGGCGGCCACCGTCGCCCTGTTCGTGCTCACCCTGCTGTGCCTGGGCGCCGGCAACGGCGCGGTGTTCCAGCTGGTGCCGCAGCGCTTCGGCAGCGAGATCGGATTGATGACCGGCCTGATCGGCATGGCCGGCGGCGTCGGCGGCTTCGTGCTGGCGGCGGGGCTGGGCGTGCTCAAGCAGCAGTTCGGCACCTATGCGGTCGGCCTGTGGCTGTTCGCCGCCACCAGCCTGGCCGCCTCGCTGTGCCTGGTCGCGGTGAAGCAGCGCTGGCGCCTGCACTGGGCCGCGACCGGCGCGGCCCGGGTCTGACGCGCGACGCCACGACACACCCCATGACGCGTCCCCGGCCGGGACGCCTAGCGAGAGCCAAGCAATGAAGAAGCCAAGACTGGTGGTGGTGGGCAACGGCATGGCCGGCATCCGCACGCTCGAGGAGCTGCTGAAGCTGCGGCCGGACATGTACGGGATCACCGTGTTCGGCGCCGAGCCGCACCCGAACTACAACCGCATCCTGCTCTCGCCGGTGCTCGCCGGCGAGCAGCAGTTCGACGAGATCGTGCTCAACCCGCTGTCGTGGTACGCCGACAACGGCATCACCCTGCACCTGGGCAAGGAGGTCACGACGATCGACCGCGTACGGCGCAAGGTCGTCGCCAGCGACGGCACCGAAGCCGAGTACGACCGCCTGCTGCTGGCCACCGGCTCGGTGCCCTTCATCCTGCCGGTCCCGGGCAAGGACCTGAAGGGCGTGATCGGCTACCGCGACATCCACGACACGCAGGTGATGATCGACACCGCGAAGGTGAAGAAGCACGCGGTCGTGATCGGCGGCGGCCTGCTCGGGCTGGAGGCGGCCAACGGCCTGAAGCTGCGCGGCATGGAGGTCACCGTCGTGCACCTGGCCGGCTGGCTGCTGGAGCGCCAGCTCGACCCGGTGGCCGGCGCGCTGCTGGAGCAGTCGCTGGCCGAGCGCGGGCTGTCGTTCCGGCTCAACACCTCGACCACCGAAATCCTGGGCAACGACGCCGGCGAAGTCGCCGCGGTGCGCTTCTCCGACGGCGAGGAAATCCCGGCCGACCTGGTGGTGATGGCCGCCGGCATCCGCCCCAACACCACCCTCGCCCAGGCCGCGGGCATCCACTGCAACCGCGGCATCGTGGTCAACGATTCGCTGCAGACCTTCGACCCGCGCGTGTACGCGGTGGGCGAGTGCGCGGCCCACCGCGGCATCGCCTACGGCCTGGTCGCGCCGCTGTTCGAACAGGCCAAGGTCTGCGCGAACCACCTGGCCACGTTCGGCATCGGCATCTACAAGGGCTCGGCGGTGTCGACCAAGCTCAAGGTGACCGGCATCGACCTGTTCTCTGCCGGCGAGTTCATGGGTGGCGAAGGCACCGAGGAAATCGTGCTGAGCGACCCGGCAGGCGGGCTGTACAAGAAGCTGGTGATCCGGGACGACCGGCTGGTGGGCGCCTGCCTGTACGGCGACACCGGCGACGGCGCCTGGTACTTCAAGCAGATCAAGGACGCCAGCGCGATCGGCGACCGCCGCGACACGCTCGCCTTCGGCGAGACCGCGCTGGGCGACGCCGGCACCGGCGGCCAGGACCGCGCCGCGAGCATGGCCGATTCCGACGAGGTCTGCGGCTGCAATGGCGTGTGCAAGGGCACGATCGTCAAGGCGGTGCGCGAGCAGGGCCTGTTCACCGTGGACGACGTCAAGAAGCACACCAAGGCGGCGAGTTCCTGCGGCTCGTGCACCGGCCTGGTCGAGCAGATCCTGATGAACTGCCTGGGCTCCAACTTCCAGGAGACGCCCAAGACCAAGGCCGTGTGCGGCTGCACCGACCGCACCCACGCCGAAGTGCGGCAGGCGATCCGCGAACACCACCTGGTCAGCCACGCCCAGGCCTACGCCTTCATGGAATGGCGCACGCCCAACGGCTGCGCCACCTGCCGTCCGGCGATCAACTACTACATGCTCTCGACCTGGCCGCGCGAGGCGATCGACGACCCGCAGAGCCGCTTCATCAACGAGCGCGCGCACGCCAACATCCAGAAGGACGGCACCTTCTCGGTGATCCCGCAGATGAAGGGCGGCGTGACCAACGCCGGCGAACTGCGCCGCATCGCCGACGTCGCCGACAAGTACGCGGTGCCGATGGTCAAGGTCACCGGCGGCCAGCGCATCGACCTGCTCGGGGTGAAGAAGGAGGACCTGGTCGGGG
Organism: Pseudomonadota bacterium; assembly: GCA_023423855.1. GTDB lineage: Bacteria > Pseudomonadota > Gammaproteobacteria > Xanthomonadales > Xanthomonadaceae > Luteimonas. The sequence continues at coordinate 8,882 of JAFAEU010000144.1, forward strand.
TGTGGAAGGACCTGGGCATGCAGTCCGGCCACGCCTACGGCAAGTCGATCCGCACGGTGAAGACCTGCGTGGGCAGCGAGTTCTGCCGCTTCGGCACCCAGAACAGCACGCAGATGGGCATCGACCTGGAGACGATGCTGGCCAACATGTGGAGCCCGCACAAGGTCAAGCTGGCGGTGTCGGGCTGCCCGCGCAACTGCGCCGAGTCCGGCATCAAGGACGTGGGCATCATCGCGGTGGATTCGGGCTGGGAGATCCACGTCGGCGGCAACGGCGGGATCAAGACCGAGGTCGCGCGCTTCCTGTGCAAGGTGAAGACGGCAGAGGAAGTGAAGGAGTACACCGGCGCCTTCCTCCAGCTCTACCGCGAGGAGGCCTATTACCTCGACCGCACCGTGCACTACATCGAGCGCGTCGGGCTCGACTACGTCAAGCGCAAGGTGGTGGAGGACGCCGACAGCCGCCGCGCGCTGTTCGAGCGCCTGCTGTTCGCGCTCGAAGGGCTGCCCGACCCGTGGGCGGCGCGCATCGCCGGCGCGCAGAAGCGCGAGTACGCGCCGCTGAAGCTGGACGCCACCGAACGGCGCATCGCCGTGGCCCTGGAGGACTGAGATGAGCGCGACCATGGCCGCGACCGGCTCCTGGGTGCACGTGTGCACCATCGACGACATCCCCCTGCTCGGCGCGCGCGTGCTGCAGGTCGGCCACGGCGACGACATCGCCCTGTTCCGCCCCGCCGCCGACCGCGTGTTCGCGCTGGCCGACCGCTGCCCGCACAAGGGCGGCCCGCTGTCGCAGGGCATCGTCTCCGGCGACACCGTGACCTGCCCGCTGCACGGCTGGAACATCGGGCTCGACAGCGGCCAGGCCTGCGCCCCGGACGTGGGCTGTGCGCGCAAGTACCCGGTGCAGGTG